>CAMGTS010000158.1 GCA_946062035.1 uncultured Bacteroidales bacterium | reverse complement strand
GACAGCCTCTCTGCTGTTCAAGATACATGAATGATTTCCAGTCAATTACAACAGCGGCGGCACGTTGTCAGGATTTGTCTCTCAATCCTCAGAAACTTGCCGGACAATGCGGAAAACTCAAATGTTGCATCAATTATGAAGCGGCGGTTTATGTAGACGCAAAGCAGAGACTTCCGAAAGTTACAGAACCTCTGCATCTTGAAGATGGTGATGTATACCTTGTGAAGACCGATATCCTCAAGGGTACCATGTGGTTCTCTTATGAGGAAAGAGGACAGGAAGCATATCCTCTTGACAGAGAGAAAGTCATTGAAATTCAAAAACTTAACGCAGATGGAAAGCAGGGTGCTTCGCTTTCTTCCGCAACCAAGGAAAAAGTCGTGGATTTCAAGAGTGCGGCGGGAGAAGACAGCATCACAAGATTCGATGACGTTCACAAAAAGAAAAGGAACGGAAACAGAAACCGCAGGAACAGCGGTAGAGATACAAGAGAAGCAAAAGACACACGTGAACAGAACGAAGATAGAGGAACACAGGAAGGTAGAGAACGTCGTGACGGAAGAGACGGAAACAGAAATAACCGTGAAAACAGAGGATCAAGGGATAACAGGCATCCACGTTATAACAAAGAAAGGTCAAACGGGCACAGAGACAGCAGGGAAAATAAGGAGCAGTCCAATAACGCCTCACAAAATGCTCAAGGCGCATAGAATATTACACCTTAAAAGGTTATCCTCAGCGATACTCTTTGCAATCGCCCTGCTTGCAGTTTCTTGCAGCGAACCGGTTAAAAGATATTCATTCAAGGATTTCGAACAGACCGACGGATGGAGCAAAGACATTGCGGCTGAGCTTACCTTGGATATACAGGAGGGTTTGAACGGCGGGCAACTATACATTTGCGCCCAAATAGTCATAAACGAGAATCTTAATGATATCTCGACAATCCCGGTCTCTATTGAGTTTATATCTCCAGATGGCAAAAGATATAGCGATGAGACCGACCTTCCGCTGAATGTCGTGCAGAAAGATGGTATCGTGCAGAGTAACGGAGGCCTTTTGCAAATACAGTGGCCTTATATGAAACTCTCTGATACATACATTTCCGGGAGGTGGAGGATAATTATCCGGCACAGGGGCGAACACCCTGTCTATAAATATGTTTGGGGCTTGGGCGCCTCATACGATACCCAATAATCGTAACACAGGATGAGCAGCATAAACAAATTAGAGAAGTTCAGACAGAACGAGGGATTCAAATGTCTCCTCCAACCAAAAATGGAGGAACTGTTTAGAGTGGATTATCCTCTTAAAGGGAAATGGAACAGCGATTTCTTTAAAAACAACAACCCGATAACGCTTGAACTCGGTTGTGGAAAAGGTGAATACACCATCGCCCTTGCAGAACTGCACCCCGAAAGGAATTTTATAGGGATTGATATAAAGGGCGCTCGTCTTTGGAAAGGGGCTAAATATGCGGAAACCAAAGGACTGAATAACGTTGCTTTTGTTAGGACAAACATAGATTTTATCGAATGGCTTTTCGGCAAGGATGAAATTGAGGAAATATGGGTCACCTTTCCTGACCCTCAGCTGAAATCACCTCGTAAAAGGCTGACCGGAAGCATGTTCCTGGAACGTTACAGAAAATTCCTTGCGCCTGGCGGTGTAATTCAGCTTAAGACGGACAGCAAATATCTCCACGAATATACAGCCGCACTCGCCGCACAAAACGGATTGCATATCATATGCAACAGTTCAGACATTTATGGTGCGACGGAAACGGCTGGTTTTCCGCAAGAACTGCTCACTGTCCAGACCTTTTACGAGAAGAACTACCTGAGTTGGGGATTGCCTATTACTTTCCTGAAATTCAACTTACTACAAGCCAACGGCAAGAAATACGAAGCCCCGTTCAAAGAACCGGAATGGGATCAAGAGTATTGGAGAAAAGAGGAAGACAAAGGAAGGCTCAACCGTCCGATAAGATAAAATCAGTTAACCCTTTTCCCTACATACTCAGCAAAACCTGTAAGGAACTCTTTTTCTTTCGAGTCAGGCAGAAAGTCAAGCGCCTTGATTGCAAGAGTTCCTTGCTCTTCTAATTTTTTCTGAGCGTTTTCTATTCCGCGGTTTTCTTTTACGAACGCTACAACCTCCTTTATAACAGATAGTTCTTGTGCCGAATAATCCTCCGGATTTTTTTTCTTCTCATCTATGAGAGCTATTCTCTCCCTGATATATTTTTCCCGAAGCGGGTTCTGCTCCATTGCGCAAAGCAAAGGAATAGTAATCTTGCGCTCTTTCAAATCCGCTCCGGCCATCTTGCCGGTATCAAGGTCTTCCGAATAGTCGAAAATATCGTCACGAATCTGGAATGCATTGCCAAGATGCAGGGCATACTTTTCAAAAGCGTCAACCATCATATTAGAGGCATTGGCTGCATAAGCCGCACTTTTGGCACAAGCGACAAAAAGCGCTGATGTTTTTCGCTCTATAACCGCAAAATAGTCGCTCTCATTCATGTCGAGAGATTTGGCCTTTCCCATCTGAATAAGCTCACCCTCAGCCATTTTCTGCACTGCCTCAGTAAAGACCGAAATAATTTTGGGAGCACATTTTGTTGTAAGGATATGCAAAGCCCTGCTTAGCCAAAAGTCTCCCACAAGAACCGCAGCTGTAGATGAAAAGAGCGCTCCGACTGTCGGGTGATTGCGCCTTAACGTAGCCTCGTCAGCGACATCATCGTGCATAAGGGTAGCCGAATGAAGCATCTCTGCGACAACAGCGACAAAATAACTTGAGTCAGTCAGTCCGCCACAGGCACGTCCAGTGAATAGGGACAACACGGGTCTGAACTCCTTGCCTTTATGAGCGAGGATATAATTACTGATCGAGTTTACAAAAGAGTCACCGCTGTGAACCTCAGCAGATAAAGCCTCTCTGTATCTGACCATATCGTCTCCGAGGTATCGCTTTGCTTCTTCCAATCCAGACATAGGAAAATTCCCTATACGAGTTTAAAAAATGTAAGCCAATGAACACTCAAGAGCCCTCCCTTTTGAGAGCCTGTATTGTTTGTACAACGGGTCGTCTGTATCTACGGATTTGCCGGATTTTACAAAGTCCCAGTTGTAACGGAGGTTCAGCTGGAATTTCCAGACATCCAAACCGCCTCCGACACCTATTCCGCCATTGAAACGGTTCATATCATTCCATCTGTTATTGATGGTGAAATCCTTGTCTATGGCGTATGTGACATAAGGAACCACCTGAAAAAACGGCCTCATGATCACGAGGTTAAGCCCATACTGAAAACTTACCGGAAGCTGAAGATACTGAGTATCGAATTTCTCCCTCTGGTTTGTTGACCCGTCCTTTATGCAGGCGTTTTTCGAGACAAACAGCAACTCGGGCTGAATGGTAAACATCGGAGTCAGGTGCATCTTATACATGACTCCTATGTTATATCCAGTGTTATCCTCCAATTTATAGTCCTTCAGCTTGTTGAAGTTTGTCGTGTATGTACCTGCCTTTATGCCGAACTGTGCGTTCGCCCTT
>CAMGTS010000157.1 GCA_946062035.1 uncultured Bacteroidales bacterium | reverse complement strand
ATGACCTCTCATTCGCTCCCGATCAGATGATATGTTTCAAAGGGCTTGGGGATGACGGCAAAGTAAAAAGTATTTACGGACTTTTCGATATGGGAAGCGGCACATTGGACGGTGTCTCGATCGAAAAGACCATTGCCCGAGGTGAAAACGCAATATTGTATGTGTTTGATATTAAGCGTAATCATTATATCGTACTGACATTGGTGGAGGAAGTTGAGAGAAAGCCGCACGCCTCATATCCGAGACTTGTAGCTGAAAGAGGGCGTGCTCCTGAGCAGTTCGCGGCTTCTTATGCGAATATGGATGCGCTTGAACCTGCTGAATCAGAAGATTTTGATGAGGCGGAGGATGATGCGTTCGGTGACGATGACGAAGCGGAAGAATAGTGCTTTGACGTGAAATCTTCATCAAAAAAGCTCACTGTCGTTTTAGGCCCTACCGCAGTAGGAAAGACCGCCTATGCCATCAGATTAGCGAAAGAGATAGGTTCTCCTATCGTCAATTGCGACTCTCGGCAAATCTATAAAGAGTTCAAAATAGGGACTGCTGTCCCTTCAGATGAAGAACTTGCCGAAGTCCGCCATTATTTAGTAAGAACTCATTCTATTTCAGAACATTATACAGCCGGAATGTTCGAGCTTGAGGCTCTTGCATTGTTGGACGAATTGTTCAAGACTCATGACAGGATTGTGATGTGCGGGGGGAGCGGGTTGTATATTGATGCATTGTGCAATGGGTTGGATGATTTTCCGAAGGCTGATCTTCAGTTGCGTGACTCGTTGTCGGAACGATTGAAAAATGAAGGGCTTGAGTCACTTGTCTTGCAGCTTAAAGAAATAGACCCTGAATCTTTTGATTCTATAGATTTGACTAACCCCCAAAGGGTAATCCGTGCTTTGGAAGTTACGCTTCAGACAGGGCGGAAGTATTCTGATTGGAAGACTGGAGATGGAGGAATGCCTGTCAAGCGGAGGCGTTTTGAGATAGAGAAGATAGGGCTGAATATGGATAGAGATAGGCTGTACAACCGTATTAATCAGAGGGTTGATATGATGATGGAAGCGGGGTTGCTTGATGAAGTCAGGAGTCTTGACCACCTAAGATATGTCAACGGCGAACTTAAAAGCGATCTTCTACATATGCCGGCGTTGAGAACGGTCGGGTATAGGGAGCTTTTCGATTATATAGACGGTAAATATGATCTTGCGACGGCGGTTGACCTTATAAAACGCAACACCCGCCACTATGCGAAGCGTCAGCTTACATGGTGGAGGCGCAATAAAAGTATAAAATGGATCTGTCTGTAGTCTGATAGAACCTTTAATTCCCTACGTCTGACAAGAACTTGATTCTGACAAGTCGGATTTCTTCTTCCGAGTAGTCTCCTCCAAGGGCTTTTTCGGCATCTGATATGGAATCTGTCTCAGACTCCTTGAAGTAGTCGTAGATGTCCTCTATCTTGTCCTCGTCAATCATCTGACGGATGTAGTAGTCTATATTGATGCGGGTTCCGGCACTAACTATAGATTCCAACTTGGAATAAAGTTCATCAAGCTCCATATCTTTCATTCTTGCGATCTCGTCCAGCGGAACTCTCATGTCGGTATTGTGAAGAATGAACAGGCTTATCTTGGTCTTGTCTTCCCTTGCTCTGATAGCTATTTCTGTCGGTTTCTCTATCTCGTTCTCTTCAATATACTTCGCTATCAGATCAATGAAAGGCTTTCCGTATTTGTGCGCCTTGCCGTCTCCCACGCCCTGGCATTTCTTCAACTCCTCATATGTTGTAGGGTAGAATATAGACATATCCTCCAATGCGGGATCCTGGAAAAGGATATAAGGCGGAAGGTTCAGCTTTTTTGCCTGGTCTCTTCTGAGATCCTTGAGCATAGAGAGCAGAGCCTGGTCACCGCCTCCTCCTCCGTGTTTGGCGTTGCCTCCCGTAATATCATCGTCGTCATCTTCAATCTCCTCGAACTTGCGGTCTTCCATAAGCATCACAGGATAAGGCTTTGCGAGGAATTCTCGCCCTTTGTCTGTAAGAGAGACGAGTCCGTATCGTTCGATATCTTTTTTCAGGAACTGCATTACACATGCCTGTCTGATAACCGCTAACCAGAACTTGTCGTCCTTATCCGGTATGATGCCGAAGAACCGGCTCTTGTTGTGTTTGTATGATGTTATCATTGCGGTAGTTACACCGCCGAGAATATTTGCAAGGTGATCGCTCTTGAAATCTTCTTTCATCGAACGTATAAGTTGGAAGACAGTCTGAAGATACTTGGATCCTTCGAACTCGGCCTGCTTGTGCAGACAATTATCACAGTTTCCGCAATTATCTTTTTCGTAGGTCTCCCCGAAGTAGTTCAGAAGAATCTTACGACGGCACTGGCTGCTCTCCGCGTATGCGACTGTCTCGGACAGAAGCTGTTTGCCTATATATTGCTCGCTGACCGGTTTGCTCTGCATGAACTTCTCCAATTTGAGGATGTCCTTGAAATTGTAGAAAGTGATGCATTGCCCCTCTCCCCCGTCTCGACCGGCACGTCCCGTCTCCTGATAATAGCCTTCAAGCGACTTAGGCATATTGTAGTGTATGACAAATCTTACATCCGGTTTGTCTATACCCATGCCGAAAGCGATGGTAGCTACTATGACATCAACCTCTTCCATCAGGAACATATCCTGATTCTGAGCTCTTGTGGCCGCATCTAATCCTGCGTGGTAAGGCAACGCTTTGATTCCGTTGATATTCAGCGTTTGCGCCATTTCTTCCACTTTTTTGCGTGACAGGCAGTATATAATGCCGCTCTTTCCGGGGTTGTTTCGGATGAACTTGATAATCTCAGCGACAGCGTTCACTTTCGGGCGTATCTCGTAGTAAAGGTTCGCCCTGTTGAAAGAGGATTTGAAGACCTTCGCATCCGGTATTCCTAAATTTTTCAGAATGTCGGACTGGACTTTCGGCGTAGCCGTGGCGGTAAGCGCGATTATCGGCGCTTCACCTATCTCTTGGATAATCGGATGTATACGGCGGTAGTCAGGGCGGAAATCATGTCCCCACTCTGATATACAGTGCGCCTCGTCTACTGCGTAAAAGGATATTTTGCATTGTTTGAGCAATGCGATGTTCTCGTCCTTTGTAAGTGACTCCGGAGCTACATAGAGCAATTTTGTCGTACCGGACAGCAGACCCTCTTTAACTTCTTGAACCTGAGCTTTATTGAGCGAAGAGTTCAGGAAGTGTGCAATACCCTCTTTGCCTGATACGAATCCCCTTATGGCATCGACCTGATTCTTCATTAATGCGATGAGGGGTGATATGACTATGGCGCAACCGGGCATCAGTAGTGCCGGAAGCTGATAGCATAGTGACTTGCCACCGCCTGTCGGCATTAGTACGAATGCGCTGTTGCCACGTATAAGGTGTTTTATTATCTGTTCTTGTTCTCCCTTAAAAGAACTGAAACCAAAGAATTCCTTCAGTTCTTTTTGTAGTGCTTCGGAAGTTATGTTCATAACTCAAAAATCTCTACATTTGCGAACAATGTACTAATAAGTTTTCGTTTGACAATAT
>CAMGTS010000156.1 GCA_946062035.1 uncultured Bacteroidales bacterium | reverse complement strand
GACAAATATGTCGGAATAGGATATGCGCTCAGCCGTCCTGAGGAGCTTGAATTCATCAAGAAAGTAGCCCGCACAGAGGCGGTCGTGCTTGACCCTGTCTATACCGGCAAAGCCATGTACGGAGTTTGGAACGAACTTCAGCCTGGCGGCAACTTGAAGCATGACGGCAATATCCTCTTCATCCATACAGGAGGCTTATACGGCCTGTTCCCAATCAGCGACACATTCCCATTGGAATAAGACGCAAGAACACGACCTTGCAGATCTGACTGACAGATAGAATAAAGGACGCAATCCCGAATGGTTTGCGTCCTTTATTTTTATTCATCGCAAAAGTTGTCTCGGCTTACCGTTTACCGTACTCTCATCACTTTAATACCAGTAAGACTCTTGCGGGAAGCAACATACTTATCAATCGGAAGTTCATCTATAACAACTTTCATCTCCGCCATAGACGCATGGATAAAACCCACCTTGCCTTTCTCGACATAAACCATAGCCACATGAGCGATATCAAGTCCCGGAGTGCCTGACATATAGCCAAGAACATCCCCGCTCTTCATTTTCTTCTCCATCTTCTTGATGCCACTTCCAGGGATATAATAGAATGGCACGGCATTCAGAGCGTCCTCACTCTCTTTGATTACCTGAAGGTTCAACGCCGCCATCTCCTGCGAACTCTTGCGGGCATTACTATTGTTATGAAGACCGCAGCAATCATCTCTCTGTGCGTCCGCATCCTTCAAATGTTTGTAGCTCTTGAAATTCTTGCTCATATAGAATATCGGGTGATTGTAGACAACACCTCCAAAATTCTTTGTTTCATCTGTAAGGATGCCTCTCGCCTCCCCTTGCCGTATCCACTCAGTCGTGTAATGGATTCTGTCTGAGTAATTTCTGACTACACCATTTCTGTATCTGCTCTCACGGACCAAATTGGCGAACTTTTCGAACGAATAGTCGCTTCCGTATTTCTTGACGGTAAGAGCTAAGTTCATACAGGTCTCCACAAACAGAATACAATCGGTTTTAGTCAGATAAACCCTCAAAGTCTCGCTGTCACCGGTTTCCAAAGTACCTGCGACATAAGGAGTTCCGAGAAGTCTTTTCGCCGCGGCGACCATTAGTTCATTGGTGGTCGAAGATTCGGGCATCTTAGAGAGCTCTGCCATTATCTCATCCGCGATTCTTACATCCTCTTTTCCGGTAATTACATAATACTCCGGATTGTCCGATATTTTCAGGGTATCCTCCTGAGAGTAAGCATTATTCGCTGTTGTCAGCACAAGCGTCAAAGCCAATGCGATAGCGCCAAGCGTAGTTTTAAATCTGAACATAGTAAAGTCAATATTATTGCCCCTAAGGTAGCGAAAGTCAAGGAGAATATTCCGTATTAATCGCAAAATATGTATTTTGCAACCTGAATAAACCTTGACATACCTAAACTTATAAGTTCGTATGAATATGATTCATTTTTACGGAGGCGGAAAGAAATTTTATCCTCTATTTGCCGAACAAAGCAAACTTTTGGTGAAAGCGTCAGAGCTTCTTATTAAAGTCCTCAGAGAGGATTCCTACGAAAAGAAAAAGGAGCTGACTCGTGATATGAAACAAGTCGAAAGAGAGGGAGATATCATAGACAGCAAGATTTCCGAAACCCTTTATCAGACACGCATCGTGCCTTTCAAGAGAGAGGATATCCAGACACTTGGCTCAAGAATGGAATCATTTCTCGACCTTATCCACGATTCAGCCAAAAAGATTGTAATCTATCATCCTAAAGCGACAGACACATCGTGGCTCGAAATCGGCGAGATGATTCTTCAGGACGCTAAATTCTGCGAGGAAATCGCTGACTTACTAAGCAATTACAAGAAGAACGCCCATGAGATTCATGAAAAGTGCGCGAAAATGAAGGATATTGAGCAAGAAGTGGATGACCTGTACGAATATTACATGAGCCACCTCTTTGAGGCGGAAAAAAACGGTATAGAGCTGACCAAATGCAAGAACATAGTCCAGTGTCTGGAAGATGCCACTGATGCCGCTAAAGAGGTCGCTGATTGCGTCAAGATGATAATCTTAGCCCGTGACTAAAGGGGATTATACCAAAACAAAAAAGAACAAAAAAGCCGGCGAAAATCGTCGGCTTTTTTGTGACCTGCCAGGGGATCGAACCCTGGACCCCAACATTAAGAGTGTCGTGCTCTACCAGCTGAGCTAGCAAGTCATTCCCGATTGGGATTGCAAAAGTATAAACATTTTTGTACTTGTCAAAATAAAATCAGGATTTTTTGACAAGTTTTTTTCGCAATGCGAGGAACAAATTCATTATCAGATATATCGCAAATGCGAAAAATATCATCATACTATACCTCCCCCCAACTATTGCGGTAGCTATGACAGAACCGAGTACAAAATCAAGGAACAGAAACCTCTCTCTGTTCTCCTTGTGGTTCAAGGACTTGAATTTCATCGAGAACATCGGTATCTCGCTCGTCAGCAGCAGCGCAAGAATCACACAGAATAAAGGTAATACATAGACATTCAGGGAGAGAAAACTGAAAAGGACCGGATAATGCTCCGCACAGGCAAGCAGAGAAGCGACCATCAGCGCACACGCAGGTGTGGCAAGCCCGATGAAGTTCTCGCTCTGGCGCTCGTCCAAATTGAACTTCGCCAAACGCAAAGCTGACAAAGGAGCGATAAGCATAGGAAAGATTGCCATCCACTTATAGTCAGTAAGATCCATCATAAAAGTAAATCCCGCTATCGCCGGAGCGACACCGAAACTCACCATATCCGCAAGAGAATCAAGCTCTTTTCCTATCGGAGAATACGCTTTTAGAAGCCTTGCGCTCATCCCGTCAAAAAAATCGAAAACGGCTGCTCCGATAATACAGAGCAGCACGTATTCGAATTGTCCGTTAACGGCACTTACAATAGCCATACACCCGCAGAGTAAATTACAGCAGGTTATGGTATTCGGTATATGCCTGATAATGTTCATCCTCAAATCTTTATTGTAGACCAACCGTCCTACTTGATACCAAGTTTCTTCTTCAGTTCTTTAGGCACGGCGTCTTTGTGAATCATGATAGCGATGGTCTTGGCTTTGACGTAGTTTACAGAAGCGTTGAACCATCCCTTGTACTCACCATTGTTAGGTCCCCAAGAGTTCTTTACGATATAGTACTTCGCACCCTCCTGATCTTTTGAAATGCCGGTAATATGCATAAGGTGGTCGTCAGAGGTTGTGAAATCATCGAACATTGCCTGTCTTACATCCTGATCTACTGGAGTTTCAACAAATCTTGCCGGGTAAGAGTCAGTAGCCTTGAGATTCTCGCCGGGAGTAAACAGGGCAAGACCTCTGTTGTGTGCGAAATAAGTCTCGCTCATATCAGCGTCCCAACCTATAGTGAAACCTTTCTCAATAGCATAATCCATTACCTCAACGAGTTCGTCAATAGGAACGTTGTAGTAAAGCTCATGCTCATAATTATCAGGCCACTCTACTCTGATTTTCTCATAGAAAGGATGGTGAGAGAAGCTTGTTATCTCTACATACTCAGAAGCAT
>CAMGTS010000155.1 GCA_946062035.1 uncultured Bacteroidales bacterium | reverse complement strand
GATTTGCAATATGATAAAGAATTGGGGGACAGGTGGTTCTGGGGTTCTACAGCAAAAATTTCCACATCCGCCAAAACACACTCTTCCTATCTTCATGACAGGGCGTTGGGATATGACAATTTCAACATTACGGGATATGAATTGTATGTGGTTGACGGCCAGCATCTTATCACATGGGGCAACTCCCTTAAATTCACCTTGTTACCGCAAAAAATCGTGCATTTGAACTTTATCAGGAATTGGAACAAGTTGAACAAACCTCACTTCACCATATACGGAAAGTGGATTTTCGATACGGGTTATGTCATCAACAGCAAGAAAAGCGAGACCAACACCTATTCCAATAATCTTATTTTCGGAACCGGATTAGGCATAGACATAGTAACTTACTACGATATTGTGTTCAATTTAGGTTACGCCCTCAACAACAAGGGAAACACCAATTTCTTTTTCAGTTTCAAGGCCCCTATCTTCTAAATTCCCGCACAAATCAGCGAGAATAGTGTACAGCCGTCTCCTCAGCGGATTCAGACATGACACAGTCCGCCGACAGGAAAAGGTGGCATAACTCTTGCCATACACTGCACACGCTTTTAGAAAAGCACCGTACTGCCATTTTGACACGATATACTTAAGAAACATGAAATATAACGATTATAAAGACGAAGCATTATTTGAAGGACCTGACAGTGGAGAATACAGAATCTTGCCTGTCATGAGTTTGGAGACAAACAAGAAATCCACAGAGATAGAGATTCCTCACGTTCTGCCAATTCTTGCGATGAGAGACGCAGTCCTTTTTCCGGGGAAAATCATCCCTATCACAATAGGGAGGGAGAAGTCTAAAAGATTGTTGAAAGCTATCGGCAAGACAACAAATCTTATTGGTGCCGTTACGCAATTGGACTCTCATGATGAAGATCCGGGAAAAGCGGAGTTATACGAGGTTGGCACTGTAGCCAAAATCCTCAAGACCATCGAGTTACCGGGAGGAAGCGTAGCCGCGTTCATTGAGGGTATCAGAAGGTTCAATCTTGTTGAGATGGTATCTACTGAGCCGTATCTCATTGGACAGATCGAGTTATTGCCGGATAATATCCCTTCGATGGAGGATAATAACGTAAAGGCGCTTGCCGACACGATCAAAGAGTACTTGGGACAGGTCTTTTCATTGACAAAGGTCGATCCTGCCGGATTCGGCCCGCCACTCTCAGAGATTGATTCATTTGAATTCTTAGTCAATCACGGCGCTACCTGTCTGCAGGAGTTGAGCGCGGCCGACAGGATGGCTCTGCTTACTGAGAACGATCTTTTAGTAAGGGGGCAAAAACTTGTTGCATTCCTCAGCAAACAGATTGAATTGCTGAAATTAAGAGAGGAGATTCAGATCAAGGCGAAAACCCAGATCGACCAGCAGCAAAGGGAATATTTCCTTAACAATCAGTTGAAGACAATCCAGGAAGAACTTGGAATGGATTCTTCTTCTGATGATGCGAATGATCTGCGCAAGAAAGCGGCTGACAAAAAATGGCCTGAATACGCAAAGAAAGAGTTTGAAAAAGGGGTTGCAAGATTGGAACGGCTCAATCCGAGCACGCCGGACTACAACGTTGAACTCAATTATCTGCAATTCATGGTAAATCTGCCTTGGGACATTGTTACAGAGGACAATCTGGACCTGAACAATGCGAAAGAGGTGCTTGAGGCTGACCACTATGGTCTTGAGAAGATCAAAGAGAGAATACTTGAATTCCTTGCGGTGGTGAAACTCAGGAAAAACATGAAATCCCCTATCCTTTGTCTTTACGGCCCTCCGGGAACAGGAAAGACCTCTTTGGGAAAATCTATAGCAAGAGCGCTCGGAAGAAAATATCAGAGAATTTCATTAGGCGGTCTGCACGATGAATCAGAAATAAGGGGTCACAGAAAGACATACATCGGAGCTATGCCGGGAAGAATTCTTCAGGCTATAAACAGAGCCGGTTCTTCAAATCCGGTGATAGTTTTGGATGAGATTGACAAAGTTAGCAGCGATGTTCATGGAGACCCGTCTTCAGCGCTGTTGGAAGCTCTCGACCCGGAACAAAACACTACGTTCCATGATAACTTCTTGGATATTGACTACGACCTTTCCAAAGTTCTTTTCGTTACAACCGCAAACGATGTAAGCGTAATACAACCTGCCCTTAGAGACAGGATGGAGATGATCGAGCTTTCGGGGTATATATCTGAAGAAAAATCGGCTATCGCTAATAATTATCTGATTCCAAAACAAATAGAAGAGCACGGTCTGACTAAGGAACAACTTGTTTTCGGCAACGGTGCTGTTTCTAAGATTATCGATGAATACACTCGTGAAAGCGGAGTCAGGCAGTTAGACAAGAGAATCGCTAAGATAGCAAGACGGATGGCGATGAAAGTCGCAATGCAGGAGGCTGTGCCTGAGAAGATTACGCCTAAAATGGTTAAGGAGATTCTCGGATTGCCTACAAATACACACGATTTACAGAAAGACAACGAAGCCGCCGGAGTTGTGACCGGTCTTGCATGGACCCAGGTCGGAGGCGAAATACTTTTCATCGAGTGTAGCAGGAGCGACGGCAAAGGTGAATTGTCAACCACTGGTAATTTAGGCGATGTCATGAAGGAATCCGCTACAATCGCCTACAAATACCTTAAGGCGCACCCTCAATTGCTCGGAATGCAAAGTGAGGATTTGAAGAAATACGATCTGCACATACACGTACCGGAAGGAGCTATCCCTAAAGACGGCCCGTCAGCGGGTATAACCATGGTAAGTGCGATGGCCTCAGCGCTTATGGATAAAAAGGTCAAGAGCGGCATTGCCATGACAGGCGAAATGACACTGAGAGGCAGAGTCCTACCGGTCGGGGGAATCAAAGAGAAGATTCTTGCGGCGAAAAGGGCGGGAGTCAATACGATTATTTTGAGCGAGGAGAACAAAAAAGACGTAAGCGAAATCAAGAACATCTACGTCAAAGGGCTTACCTTCAAATATGTGAAGAGCATAGATGAGGTTATAGAGTACATTTTCTAATTTTGTGCCCATAGCTGATTATGGATGTCAAGATCGAACATACATGGAAGGAAGTTCTCAGAGATGAGTTTGAAAAAGAATATTTCAGACAGCTTGTAGAGTTTCTTCACAAAGAAAAAGAGAGCGGGCAGGTAATTTACCCTCCCGGCTCTCTGATTTTTAATGCGTTTAACCGCACACCATTTGACAAGGTCAAAGTCGTCATTCTTGGACAGGATCCGTATCATGGTGCAGGTCAGGCTCATGGACTGAGTTTTTCTGTCCCTGAGGGGGTCACTCCGCCACCATCGTTAGTCAATATCTACAAGGAGATCGAAAGTGACTTGGGCATCAGCCTTAAAGGTAAAAACGGAAATCTTTCAGGATGGGCAGATCAAGGGGTATTCCTGTTAAATGCGATCCTGACGGTACGTGCCGGGATTGCGGCGAGCCACAGCAGAACCGGTTGGGCGACATTTACCGACAGCGTAATAAGGACACTTTCCGAACATAAACAAGGTATTGTCTTTATGCTTTGGGGAAATTTCGCCAAAAGCAAGAGAGAGCTGATAGACACCACAAAACACACTGTATTGGAAGCCGCTCACCACTAGCCGATTGCAAGAGGG
>CAMGTS010000154.1 GCA_946062035.1 uncultured Bacteroidales bacterium | reverse complement strand
GAAGAAGACCAACGCCAATCTCGAATCCCTTCTCAAAGAACGCGACGAGTCTCTCTGTCAAGACACAACTCCCTCTTCTTCGGCAGTCACGCAGGTGCCAGGCACGGATGCATCTTCTACTCCCTGGCATGTTCTGCCGTTGCAACAAAATCAACTTCTTCGACTACCTCTCAGACGTGCTAAACAAAGCCGCCGACTTGCCGCATCTGACACCTGAAGCATGCAGGAATCTTCTCCCCGATAAATGGAAAAAAGAATAGCAGGGCACGCCACCCTGCTTTCTTTATGCCTCGGATGCGTCATCGCGGAGACGCTTACCGTCAGGTAAAGTGCATTATCTGACGGTTCCTTTTTACTGGTCTGACTACGATGCCTAAATCTTATATTTAATCACCGTCTTCGAGGATGAAGACTGATTCTACGTTTTTTCCGAAGAACCGGGCGATTTTCATCGCAAGTGGGGTGGACGGGAGGAACTTGGAGTTCTCGATTGCGATTATGGTCTGACGGCTGACCCCGACTGCATTGGCCAATTCCTGCTGGGTCACTCTTTTTTCAGCCCTTTCTATTCTGATTCTATTCTTCATCTCCCTCGATTTTATTGTACCTGTAAATCGCAGTGCGGAATGTTATGACATATATGACCGGAAACAGCGCTAAGTTGACCGCCATAAAATCAAGATATGCAAAGTCATTGATGAGAATCGTACCAATAATGAGTATGGCGATATAAATGTAAAAGGCGGTCAGCAGTGAGGATTGCCTTATGGAGCGGACCATCTCGTCTTCTTTTGCCTCTTTCGAGCAGACTATGAACATTGCTCCGAGTGCCAACCCTATGATTGTCGCATCGACCAGCACTACGCCTCCTTTCCAGATCGGCTCAAACATAGAATCAGGACAAAGAAGCATGATTCCGACAATAATGGACGGAATGAAGAGTATCCAACCGATGATTCGGAATACTCTCGGGAATAATAACTGTTTCAGAATAGTAGAATTTAGAGTTGCGAGAAATAATTCACAACGCAAAAGTAAATAATACTTTACAAATAGACAAGCAAACTTAACAAAATATTGCCGTTTACAGGCAATCAGCCAATGCGATGGCGGTGACGGCTTCGGCTATGACCGGGCAGCGCAGGGCTATGCAGGCATCGTGACGGCCTGTAATCTGAAGAGGTTCTACCTTTCCGCTTATCAGGTTGATGGTCTGCTGCTCTTTGGCTATGCTTGCGGTCGGCCTTATGGCCATCCTGAATACAATAGGATTGCCGTTGCTGATACCGCCGTTAATTCCCCCTGAATTATTTGTCGATGTCGTTCCGTCTGCGTTGATAATCAGGTCGTTGAATTCCGAGCCTTTCATCTTCGTACAAGCGAAGCCGGCACCGAATTCTATGCCTTTTACTCCGGGAATAGAGAATGCGAGATGAGCTATTTTCGACTCCAAAGAGTCAAAGAACGGCTCGCCGAGTCCTACGGGAAGTCCTGTTGCGGTGCACTCCACAATTCCACCGACAGAATCTTTCTCTTCAATCGCTCCATTGATAATCGTATCCCATTCAGACTGATGTGCGCAACCTCCAATCTCTGTGATTTTTGCGGAAATTCTGACTTTCTCACCGAGAGTGGCGGAGAGGATTTTCTTGGCTATGACTCCTGCGGCGATAAGATTCAGCGTGAGCCTTCCTGAAAAATGTCCTCCTCCTCTTATATCATTGAATCCGTTGAACTTCTTTTGTGCGACAAAGTCGGCGTGGCCCGGACGAGGGGCGACTCTCAGATTATCATAGTCTTTGGAACGTTGACACTTGTTCTCGAAGATTATGGCGATAGGAGCGCCTGTGGTTCTGCCATTCAAAACTCCTGAGAGGATTATAGGCTCGTCGGCCTCTTTTCTTGGAGTGGTGCCTCGCCTAAGTTCGGGATATTCTCCCCATTTTCTCCTTTCGAGGTCTGCGGTAAAATCCTCTTTAGAGAGAGGAAGTCCTGCCGGAATTCCATCTGCGACTATGCCTAAAGCTGTGCCGTGAGACTCACCGAATAGGCTGAGCCTGAACTTATTCCCCATCGAATTCATTGTCGTATTCTTTAGATAGTTGAAGCCTTTCCAAAAATGTAGGGAATGACTTGTCGATACATTCCACATTGTCGAGCCGGACATCGCCGAGACCCTCATTGAAACATTTGCGGAACAGCGATGTTATGATTATCGCCATCGCTATTCTGTGGTCGTTGTGTGAACTGCAACAGCAGTTTTCAAATACATTGTTCGTAACCTTGCCGCCGTTACCCTCGATAATCATTGTATTGTCCTCTATTACAATATTATAACCAAGTCTTGTGAACTCTGTGACGATGGCCTCGGCGCGGTTGCTTTCCTTTTTATAAAGCCTTTCAACGCCTTTGATTCGGCTTGTCCCGTTGCAGAATACTGCAAGTGCGGCAAGAATAGGGAATAGATCCGGGCAGTCTGTAGCATCGATTTCGAACCCTGTCAATTTCTCGGCTGAAAGAACGATGTTGTGTAGATTCTCAGACACGACTTTCCGTGTATTGAACTTCGTCTTGATAACTTCCGAGAATTCAGTTACTTCCGGCTTTTGAAGTTCGATAGTGGCTCCGCAACTCTTTGCGACAGAGAGAATTGCTTCGTCCGCCTGATTGCTTCCGATGTCCATTTTCTTGACGGTAAAAGTGGAGGCGGGGTTGCAATTGTCAATGATGCTTGCAAGCAGACCTGCGACCGCAAAGTTGGACGCTCCGCTCCAGTCAGAATCCATAAAGAAATCGGTAGGGGTGTAGGATTGCCGCCCTTTTATATCAAATATATATTTGATTTTGCTTTTCTTGAGTCCGATGTTGATTCCAAAAGCATTTAATACGCTGAGTGTAAGATCTATAAACGGGGTGCTGGTCGGGTTCTCTACCGTGAGTTCTGTGTCGTGGTCGAGAAGCGGGAGCGCCATAAGGAATCCCGTTACAGTCTGCGAGCTTTCTTTTCCGCTGATAATGAATTTTTTATTGAATGCACCCCCCCCGATGGTGACCGGCATGAATTCACCGTTCATCCCGTTTTTGGCTGTCCCCGTGCATTCGGTACCGGCATTTCTCATCGATTGAATCGCTGCGCTCAAATCCCTTTTGAGGAGGGTCCCTTCGCCGTTGACAACGATTTTGGAAGTTACCTTTGTGTGATTTCTGATACTTGAAACATAAGAGAGAATAGGCAGAAGCATTCTTGTCAGAAGTCCGCTCTCACCCACCTCCGCAATTTGGAAAGATTTCCATTTCTCTATGCCGGGGCTTTTGATAATCAGCATCTTCTCGCCGTTGCCCTTGCGTCCGTCTCTTGTCACTTTTACAAGGCATCCTGTGCGGCGCACGAAACCTATAGCCGCCTTGATGTCGTTGCACGGCTCAAAATTTCTGAGGACGCTCTCTCCCCGTGCTATGGCAGCCGCAATGATGGCTCTTTGGGCGATGCTTTTAGAACAAGGAATACTTATGCTTCGATTGTAAATCTTTGATTTTCTGTGCAAAATGGCTGTTCCGTATTTTGAGAACAAGTCGCTGTCGGCTTTGTCCGGTGCTCTGAACTGATATGAATCTACATCAAAGAACTTCATCATCTGTCCCAATGAGTATTGCCCTGTCGCTGTAGG
>CAMGTS010000153.1 GCA_946062035.1 uncultured Bacteroidales bacterium | reverse complement strand
CGGCATAGGGAAAGTGAAAATATTGTTATTCATACTAAAAGTTTTTAGTCGTTATAATTGTACTCAGTGTCCGAATTTATGCGTCGCATCCACGGATTTAACCATGTCTTATGACACCAGCAAGCGTATTTTGTCGCTTTAGTGCGGCACGCTTCCTACAAATTTATTATTTTGTGCTGAAAGATGCAACAAACTCGTCGGCTCTACGACTTATTGGTGAAAGCACGAAGCGCAAGATTGATTTAAAAGATGATGTTCAGACGCAAAACAGAAATAGAGAAAATCTACGACGCATATTCGCGCCCTCTGTTCTTCAGCGCAATGAGGATTCTCAACAATTCGGCTGAAGCGGAAGACGCTATGCAGGAGAGCATCATATCTTGGTATACATCGGACAAGAAGCATGATATCAGAAACTTGGAAAGTTGGCTCAAAAGTTCCTGCATAAGACGTGCGATAGACATCATCAGAAAAAGAGAGGTTGAAAAAAGTTATAAACAAGTAGTGTCCGAAGAGTCAGACATCCTGCAGCACGTTGACAATAAGGAAAATTCACTTTCCTTAGAGGATATGGAAGAGAGCAAGGCATGCCGCATCATAAAAGACGCGTTAGCCTCACTTCCAGACAGCTACAGGATGATTGTCTCTTTGCATCTTTTCGAAGGATATGACTACGAGGAGATTGCGGAGATAACAGGGCTTACGGAGAGCGGGATTCGCAGCCAGTATATGAGAGGAAGGGCCAAGCTCGCCGCACTATCGGAAGCAATACTTAAGGCGGAGGGGCTGAGATGATTAAGACAGCTGAAAATCAAAGAAGATAGCCATAAACAAGTAAACCACCATGAAACGAAAAGAAGCTACATACAGGACAAATAGGATAAATAAGGTTATGGACGGAATCAGATTGGAAGATTTTATAACCGGAAACAAAGCCAGGTTCGAATCAGAAGAAATGCCTGACGGGCACAAAGAGCGCTTCATTCAAAAGATTGACGCTCAAAAGATTACAACCAGCAACAACAATGGGTTGTTGTTCGGACGGAAATTTATGCTCAGATTCGCCATTCCAGCTGTCTGCATCGCCATAGCCGCATTGTTTATCTTCAAAGGCGACAATGCCTCTCAGCCTGAATACCTCATTTCACCGGAAATAGCCAAAAGCGAGGTAGCGATGGAAAAGGCTTATCTCAAACAACTTAAAAAGTACCAGAAAGAAATCGTCAGAAAGAATGCGCCCTATGCGTCAAAGGAGGATCTGGAAAACCTGCTGAATTCTATAACCGAAGACGCAAGCTCATTCGCCATGCAGCTTCCGGAAGAACTATCCAAACGGGAGCGTTACAGAATCCTGAAAGAATACTACAAGGAAAAGTTCGATGCGCTCAAAGTCGTCAAAAATGCGATTGCGGATAATATCGGATACACGGAAGAATAACCGCACACAACACGAACAACTAAGATAACTAAATAATTATCAAGAATTTATAAAAATAATAAATACAGAATATCATGAAAAGAATTTTAATGGCGACGCTCGCTATGCTTCTTGTCGCGACTACGGCATTCGCAAGCGGTAAAAAGGACAACGACGAAACGACAAAATGGTTCAAGGTGGGGGATATACATGGAGTCAGAGCCAACAGCGCATACTACATCACTTATGAAGAAGGCAATTCCGACCTGATTGAGGTAACTTGCCCGAAAGAAACTATGGAATACCTCAGTATCAAAAACAGCAACGGCATTCTGACATTGGGAATCAATTGGGAGAAAGCAAAAAGGGACAGAAAGCATGTTTCAGTAAAAGTAAAAAACAACAATAATATCACAATTTCCAACGGCAATTGTCAATTGCAAGGGCCTATTAAAGTCAAAGCGAAAAGCAGACAATTGGATGTAATTATCCTCGGCGGTGCTTCAACTCTAAAGACCAAAGGGACATTTAAAGGGGGAAAGGCCACTATCAAGCTCAGCGGCGCATCCCACGTAGAGAAAACATCTTTGTCTGTCGAGGATGTATATGCCGACCTCAGCGGAGCGACATCAATCTCTATCAACGGAAGTTTTAAATCTGTCAATGCCGGACTCAGCGGAGCAAGCAGCCTTACAATCAACGGAAATATGGTCGGTTTTGACATAGATTGCTCTGGTGCGTCGTCTGTCAAAGCGTCAACCCACGCCAATAAAGGGAAGTTAGAGTTATCAGGAGCAAGCAAAGCTACAATAGACGGGTCAATTCAGGATCTTGAAATTGAGTGCAGCGGAGCAAGTTCTGCGGCATTAGGTAACCTTACCGCAAGAAATATAGAGGTGGAGGTAAGCGGTGCCAGCAACGCAAAGTTGAACGTACTCAGCTCTATCAAAGGAACAGTCAGCGGAGCGTCAAGCCTTACCTACTCAGGCTCTCCTGCAACGGAAGCATTGGAAAAGAGCAGGACATCGTCTATCAGAAAGCTCGACTAATCTTTTAGTAAGGAACGCAGCAGATTACCCGTTCTTGCTAACCTCATTGACAAATTGTCATATATTAATCCGTTGGTATGCAGTTTGATTGCACAACCGACGGATTTTTTATTTGAACAAAATTATAAAGTAGAATATTATGACAGCAGGTAAAATTGGAGTAACGACCGAAAACATTTTCCCGGTCATCAAAAAATTCCTCTATTCTGATCACGAGATTTTCTTGAGAGAGCTTGTGGCCAATGCGGTGGACGCAACTAAGAAACTTAAGGCTATTGCCGGCAAAGGCGAATTCAAAGGCGAACTCGGTGACCTTACGGTCAAGGTAGAAAGCTCTGAAAAGGACAATACTCTCACAATTACCGATAGAGGTATCGGCATGACAGCCGAAGAGGTTGACAAATACATCAATCAGATAGCGTTCTCATCAGCAGGAGAATTTCTTGAAAAGTACAAAGACCAGTTGGACAGCATTATAGGCCATTTCGGACTTGGTTTCTATTCTGCGTTCATGGTTTCCAAAAAGGTTGAGATAGAGACACTTTCATACAAAGAGGGTTCAAAAGGGGTGAAATGGAGCTGCGACGGCTCGCCTGAGTACACGATGGAAGAGTGCGACAGAAGCGAAAGAGGTACGAAGATCACCCTCTACTTGGACGATGAATCCAAAGAGTTCGCCACAAAGAGCAAAGTCGAGGAGCTTTTAGGCAAATACTGCAAGTTCATGCCTGTCAAAATAGCATTCGGCAAAGAGACAGAATGGAAAGACGGCAAGAGCGTAGAGACCGATAAAGACAAGATAATCAACAATATAGAGCCTCTTTGGGCGAAGAACCCGAGCGAAATCAAGGACGAAGATTACTTGGAGTTCTACCGCAATCTCTATCCTATGAAAGAGGATCCGTTGTTCTGGATTCACCTGAACGTGGATTATCCGTTCAACCTGACAGGTATCCTCTACTTCCCTAAGATCAAGGATAGAATGGACGTTTCCAAGAATCGTATACAGTTGTTCTGCAATCAGATGTTCGTAACCGACAGCGTGGAGAATATAGTTCCTGACTTTCTCACCCTGCTATACGGAGTAATCGATTCACCTGATATACCTCTCAATGTATCAAGAAGTTATCTTCAGGCCGACAGCAATGTCAAGAAGATTTCGACATACATTACAAGAAAGGTCGCTGACAGACTTGAATCAATCTCTAAGGAGAACAAAAAGGAGT
>CAMGTS010000152.1 GCA_946062035.1 uncultured Bacteroidales bacterium | reverse complement strand
TAATCTTTGACAGACAAATCAAACAATGAAGCGTACCGTCTCTTGCCACTCAGATATTTGGAGTGATCCTCGTATGATTCCGATGCGTTTGGATATTTTCTGAAGCACTCTTTAGGCGCATCGTCATCGTGCCTGATTGTCGGGCCGTCCCAGTCGTTGTGGCATTTGATGCCGAAGTGATTGTTAGCTTTTACGGCAAGAGTGGACTTCCCGTTTCCACTTTCAAGGCAGCCCTGCGCCAAAGTTATACTCGCAGGTATTCCGTAACGCTTCATATTGCCTATCGCCATATCCTTGTATTGGTTGATATAGGCTATCCTGTCCTTGACCCCTTTAGACTGCCCGTAAACCTGGGCATAAAGCCCGGTAGAGAGCACGACAAGGATAGCAAGAAGTGCGGCTATTGTTTTTGGCACTTTATATAGCAAGCAAGACAACATAATTAGTTCCGTCATAAGACTATCGCAAATTTACTATATCTCGGCTAAAGTTTATATAATCGACACTATGTTTGATATAATACTCACTTAGGGCGGCACTCTCTGAAATTTTAATTACCTTTGGAAAAGTATGAAAAAAGAGATAACCATTGAATATCAAGAGTTGGCATCGGCTGCTGAACTTGAGGCTGACGATAAGAGATTGTTAGACGAGGCTGAACGCATCACATCTGCGTCACATTCGCCATATAGCGGTTTTCATGTCGGGGCCGCAGTAATGCTCGGAAACGGAGAGATTCTAAGCGCCGCAAACCAGGAGAACGAAGCGTTTCCTTCCGGACTTTGCGCTGAGAGATCTGTATTGTTCTACACTTTCTCCAAGTTTCCGGATGTCCCTATTACGGCTATAGCTATTGTGGCCAAAAGAGGCGACAGGCTCACGGACGAACCCACAAGGCCGTGCGCAGCCTGCATTCAGGTTATGTTGGATGCCGAAAACAGGGCAGGCAAACCTGTCAAGATCATCTTGGGAAGCGCCGGCAAGATTGAGGTCATAAATTCGGTTCACGACCTGCTGCCATTTGCCTTTAATAATTTGAAGTAGTTTCTTTATCCGCCTTAGCTTTTCTGCGTTCCTCCTTTTTGGTGGCACGCTCTTGTTTGCGTTGCTGTTTTTGTCTCTCTTTCAGTAGCTTTTCAAACTCTTTCTGACGTGCGGACTTCTTTCTGAAGAGGTCTTTGAAGTTGTTGAATTCGTGCTGGTATGCGATACCTATACCTGTCCTCTGGCTCTCATCAAGATAGTTGGAGTATTTGTCCGTAGAGTGCGAGAAGAGATTCAGACGGATTTTCCCTTTGTTGTCCAGTTTGACTTCGACATCAATATTGCCCTTTACGTCACGGCCGTCGTTGTCGTATGGATTATTGCCGATGTTTCCGTTGATGATTACCCTGTTGTTGAAAAGTTGGGTTGAAACAGCTACATCAAAAGCGTCATTTTTGCTGTTGTCGCCGTTCTGATAGTTCAACCCTAAATCTAACGGTATTCCCAACTGCATGAATATACTGTTCAACTGATTCGAGAGCAGCTCCGTCGCATTTGAATAGAGCATCGTTGAGTTAGAGCTGACACCTGATTGAGCGTCAGGTATAAAACCACCGCTCGCAATAAGTGCGGCGAACTGCTTCTGAATCTTATCTTCTGAATTCAGCGCACTTTCGACTTTGACCTTTGTAGTAGGGTCTATATCAGGTATATCTATCTTGAATTTGATTTCCGGGTTGGCAAGTCTTCCCTTGGCGATAATACTGCATACGACGTTTCTCATAGCGGAGACAGAGCTTGTATCCGAAATAAGTCTGTTGATGGAAGCCTTTGTCTTGTAAAGTGCGGTCACATCCAAGTTTGTATTGTCAATCGGACCGTTGAATGTAACGGCGCTTCCTTCCTGTACCTCAAAGTCACGGGATGCAAGCCCCATAAGGACAAATTTATAGCTTCCGTTACTTACGGTATAATTGCCTGTAAGGTCAAAGATCCCTTTTTGAGGATTGACATTCACTCCTATTCTGCCTCGTCCCTGAGCCTTGACGATATCACCGGTACTTTTGTCGATTTCCAACCATAGATTGGCGTCTGGTGTCGCATTGAGATTCAGATTGATGGCAAGTTCCATCGGGGTCTTCTTCTCTTTTTTCGACAGGAACAGCGTATCATAAGGGTCAATCTCGATTTTCTTTTCTACCTGCTTGAAAGTCAGGATATTTGTTTTTGTCGCCTTTGACGCTCCTGATATAGGGATATGCACGAATGTCTTCTTCTGTGTGGTGGCGTTTACTCCTATTTCCATTTTGTCCGGAGTCCCTTCAATCGTGACATTACCGCTCGCGAATGCGGTCCCATAGAAGTCTTCGTTGATTTTCTCAGTAGTATTCAAGGCGTGGAGATTGCTTAAAGAGATTCTGATTTTTGCCTTTATATCCTGCAGATGCTGGTGTTTCACGCTACCTGTCAAAGTCCCTCTTCCGCCGTAATTGTCTGTGATTATGTCGTTATTGAAATATATCCCTGTTTTGTCAATACCGATAGGGCCGTTTAGCGTATAAGGGACGTTAGTGTAGTCAAGCGTAAATTTGAAATCAGAGAAAGAGCAGTTCTCTCCCTCCAACACCAACTTGTCGACAGGGCCGTATGCGTGGATCTTTCCGTTGATCGCTCCACCCATATTCCGGACTACAGAAGAGAGGACAGGCTCGATATAGGTGAGCGAAAGACCGTGAAGGTTGCTCTGAATATCCAGGTAGTTGTCTGTAGGTCTGTAAAAACCGGTCACATTCAATTGAGTCTCACCGTCTTTGCTTGTTCTTGCGAGCAGACTGTAGCGGTTGTTCTCTTCGGACCATTTACCCAACAGCATCAACTCCCCGAGCGGTGAATCATATACGTACATGGAATCGCCCATGAATGAAGCGAACATTCTTGAATTGCCCTTATTCATTGACAGATTGGCTCTTCCCGAGAGCAGTCCGTGAATTTTATAAGGCTTGTCCAAGAATTGGTCAACAATCGCGATATTGAAACGCTCCATAGAAATACCGAGTGAGTCTCTGATAGTCTTGGATAGATAGCCGTCCGCTTTCAGGCTCTGCTTTCCGTTGTATAGTTCGACTCCGTTGGCGACTATGACAGAGTCGGATATAAGTATACTTGCAGGGCGGAAGTTCCATGTCGCTCCTTTCAATGTGACATCAGAATTTCTTAAGGCGATGTTTATCGGATTTGCAAGTTTCCGCTCCATCCCCCTGATAGTTATTGTGGTGTCTTTCGGGAAAGTGATGGTGGATCTGATATTTGTGTTGTTGCTTCCGGTTGTGTCGTTATGGAATCTTACAGTCAGATTTACCTTGTTATCCGCACCGATTACGGAAACACGGGTACTGTCTACCTTCACTCCGGCAAACACGGCGTCTTTGTTGAATAGCCTTGCGTAAATCAGTGAATCTCTGTTGTTTATAGTGAGATTTACATTCTTTAGATAGTTGTTTTTATATGCGATGCGGCCGCTGGTAAGTGTGACCCTGTAGTTGTCGTCATCAGAAATCTTGGCTCTTATGGAAGTTCCGTGCTGAAGATAAACCCCGGGAGAGAGCAATGCGAAAATACCTTGGGTGTTAAATGTCTGTAGGGCCAGGTTGAAGTTGCCTCGTGCGGGTTCTCCGTGTTCTTCTTTTGCTTTGCCTTTATTTTTTTTATCCTACCACGATATCTCTAAAATCTATAAAGCAG
>CAMGTS010000151.1 GCA_946062035.1 uncultured Bacteroidales bacterium | reverse complement strand
ACGTCTGTTCGAAGTTGTTTTTTTCTCCTCGGCGGGTTGATTCGCTTTCGTTGTATCTGCCTCGTTTTCCCCGGAAGTCAGGTAATCTTTTATTTCCTGAGGGTCAATGCTTTCATCATTGATAGCTATAAAAAGTTCACCTGCGGATTTCTTGCGGAAGTGTTTGGTAAGGTCTGCGAGAACTTCATCGGATAGCTCTATCTTCCAGTTCTTCATTCTCCTCTCCAAAGTTTCCCTGCCCATCTTGCTGAGCTTTCCCTCCTCCTCTTTCAGTTTGGTCTTAATGTGGCTTCTTGCCTTGGATGAGACAACGATGTTCAGCCAGTCCCGTGAAGGTTTCTGGTTTTTGTTGCTCATGATATCGACAGTATCGCCTGTGTGAAGCTTCTCCCGGATTGATTTGATCTTTCCGTTGACTTTTGCGCCGCTGCAACTCATGCCGAGTTTGGAGTGGACGGAAAATGCGAAATCAAGTACGGTAGCCCCTTTCGGAAGCATTTTCAAGTCACCGTTAGGGGTAAATACGAATATCTCTTCAAGGTCTTTTACTGCATCGGGCTGTTCCATGAGTCCGGAAGTGTTAAGCATTTCCTTAACTCTCTTAAGCCAGTCGTCCAACCCCCTCACACTTGAAATGCCTTTGTAGCTCCAGTGTGCGGCATGCCCGTTTTCGGCGATTTCATCCATCCTTCTGGTGCGGATCTGTACCTCGACCCTTGCCCCGTTTCTGTTGTGGACGGTCGTGTGCAGCGATTCGTAGCCGTTCGCCTTAGGGTGTGAAATCCAGTCCCTAAGACGTTCTATATCTGGTTTATATTCTTGAGTCACAAGTGAATACACTTCCCAACAGTAATCTTTTTCTTTTTCAAGGGGTGCGTCAAGTATGAACCTGATCGCGAATACATCATGAACCCCTTCAAACGGAACATCCTGTTTCTGCATTTTCTGCCAGATGGACCATGCGGTTTTTGTCCTGACTTTGAGGGTATAGTTGATGCCGGATGTGGCGAGCTTCTTCTGCAGCGGCTTTACGAATTCCGAAATAAGCGCCTCCCTTTCGGATTCTGTCGCTATAAGCTTGTTCGTAACTGCTCTATAGTGCTCAGGGTCAGAGTACTTGAAGTAAAGATTCTCCAACTCGCTCTTAATGTTGTACAACCCTAATTGATGTGCGATAGGAATGTATAACATCTGAGTCTCAGTCAGTTTTCTCATGACGCTGCTCTTCGGGAAAGTATTCAGATGCCTCATGATTTCCAATCTGTCCGCAATCTTGATGAGGGTGACGCGAGGATCCTTTGAGTATGATACAATCAGCTTGCGGTAGTTCTCAGCCTGTAGTCGTGTCTCTTTCGGAGTTATAGTGGAAATGTTGTTCAGACCTTCAACAATCGTGATAACTTCCTTGGAGTAGCTTTTGCGCAAATCCTCGACCATCTCTTTTTTGCCCCTTGAGGCTTCGTGAAGAAACACCGCTGCGACCGCATCGGCCCTCAATCCGATTTCATTTGAAACAATCTCGGCGACATTGAGCGGGTGTTCGATAAAAGGGTGCTTGTTTTCCCTTGTAATTCCATCCAAAGATTTCTCCGCTATTTCATAGGCGCTTCTGACAAGCTCTTTCCCTGAACTTTCTATCCCCTTAAGGATGTTGTCTATGCTATTTTCCATACTTGTTTTCCAAAATTTCCCTGAGCGCCTGCATTTCGTCCCTGAATTTGGCGGCGCTCATAAAATCCAATTTCTTGGCGGCGTTCTCCATCTTGATTCTTGAACTTTCGATGGATTTTTCTATCTGTTCCCGGCTCATCTGGGCTATTACAGGGTCCTTTGAGATATTTTCCTTTGCGTCTCCGCCGTATTCAGCTTCGATACGTGCGAGGGTGCCGTCTCTGCCCAATACATTTCTTTCAATCTTGCGAACCTGAGTCGGTGTTATATTGTGTAATCTGTTATATTCCTGTTGTTTGGCTCTCCTTCGATTTGTCTCGTCAATTGTCTCCCTCATGCTTCGGGTAATGCTGTCGGCATACATTATGACGACTCCGTTGAGGTTTCTCGCGGCACGCCCTGCGGTCTGGGTGAGTGCTGTGGTGCTTCTCAAAAAGCCCTCTTTGTCGGCATCAAGGATGGCTACCAATGAAACTTGCGGCAGATCAAGTCCTTCTCTCAGGAGATTGACACCGACAAGGACATCGAACCTGCCCGCCTGGAAATCCTCGATGATTCTGATTCTCTCCATAGTATCGACATCAGAGTGTATGTAACTTGCACGTACTCCGACCCTTTGCAGATATTTGTCCAATTCCTCCGCCATTTTTTTTGTAAGAGTGGTGACAAGTACTCTCTCGTCCTTTTCGGTTCTCTGCCGTATCTCCTCCAAGAGGTCATCAATCTGATTTTTTGTCGGGCGGACCTCAATAGGAGGGTCCAACAGTCCTGTAGGTCTTACAACCTGTTCGACAATCAGCCCGCGTGACTCTTCAAGTTCAAAATCGGCGGGAGTCGCGCTCACATATACAGTCTGATTGCTAAGTGCTTGGAATTCATCAAATTTAAGAGGTCTGTTATCTGCCGCAGCAGGAAGTCTGAAACCGTATTCGATAAGTGTCTGTTTCCTTGAACGGTCTCCTCCGCTCATCGCCCTTATCTGTGGAACTGTGACATGGCTTTCGTCTATGAACGTGATGTAGTCTTTCGGGAAGTAGTCCAAAAGGCAGAACGGTCTTGTCCCCGCCGCCCTGCCGTCGAAATACCTCGAATAGTTTTCGATGCCGGGGCAATAACCAAGTTCCTTGATCATTTCAAGATCGTATTCAGTCCTCTGTTTCAATCGGTTGGCTTCATGAGTCTTGCCGATCTCCATGAAGTAGTCATATTGCTTTTTAAGGTCGTCCTGAATAGCCTTTACAGCTGAAATCGTTCTCTCTCTTGTTGTGGAGAAGATATTGGCCGGATAGATGGAGATTTCATCCCTCATCTCTATAGTCTGTCCGCTTGTCGGGTCGAAAATCTCAATCTCATCGATCTCGTTTCCGAAAAACACTACTCTCGCTCCTTCTTCCCCGTATGCCGGGAATATGTCCACCGCATCACCTTTTACCCTGAATGTGCCACGCTTGAATTCGATGTCATTGCGGGAGTACATGCTGTCTACTAACTTGTATAAGAAGTTGTTGCGGCTGATGAGGTCTCCCCGCTTGATTATGATGGTGTTGGCATGGAAATCTTCAGGATTGCCAATACCGTAAAGACATGATACTGATGATATTACTACGATATCCCTTCTGCCGCTCATCAAGGCGGCTGAGGCGGCTATTCTCAGTCGGTCGATCTCTTCGTTGATAGCGAGGTCTTTCTCAATATATGTATCGGTTGTAGGAAGGTAAGCCTCTGGCTGATAATAGTCGTAGTATGAAACGAAATACTCTACGGCATTATCCGGAAAGAAGGCCTTGAATTCTCCATATAGCTGTGCCGCAAGGGTCTTGTTGTGACTGAGGATAAGTGCGGGCCTGTTGAGCTGAGCGATGACATTGGCCATAGTGAAAGTCTTGCCGCTGCCTGTAACTCCAAGCAGCGTGACGGCCTTGTCACCTTCTTTCATGGCTTCAACCAAGCCCTTGATAGCCTCCGGCTGGTCTCCTGTCGGTTTATATTCAGAATTTATCTTAAAATCCATTTTTCCCAATCAAAAAATCGCACAACATGTAGTAGACGAGCCTGCTTCTGAGCATGAGCTGCGG
>CAMGTS010000150.1 GCA_946062035.1 uncultured Bacteroidales bacterium | reverse complement strand
ATAGCTCAGTTGGTTAGAGCACCTGACTCATAATCAGGGGGTCGGAGGATCATGCCCTTCTGGGCCCACGAAGGATGGCGTATCGATATAAGATGTGCCATCTTTCTCGTTTATAGGCATTTGGCTGAAAGCATCTATTTGTATAACTTTGGTGAATGAGTAATCCGCAAGCCTGATGTTGTGTGGCTTGCCTTAAAATCCTATTAATATGAAACAATACATTGAAAGCAATAAAGAAAGATTCTTCGACGAGCTTTTTTCGATTCTGAGGATTCCGTCGGTAAGCGCGAAGCCGGAGCATAAGGAGGATATGGTCAGATGTGCTGACCGTCTTAAAGAGCTTCTGACGGAAGCCGGAGTGCAGGAGGCCGGTGTCTATCCGACAAAAGGCAATCCGGTCGTATTCGGCCGCTATAATGCAGAAGGTGCGGAAAAAACGGTCCTTGTCTACGGGCACTACGATGTACAGCCGGCGGAACCATTGGAGAAATGGCATAGCGATCCATTTGAACCTGAGATTCACGACGGCGCAATCTGGGGTAGAGGGGCGAACGATGATAAGGGGCAGCTTTTCATGCACATTAAGGCGTTTGAATACCTCGTAAAATCAGGTTTGCTTAAACACAATGTGAAATTCATATTTGAGGGCGAAGAGGAGATCGGGAGCGTCTCTCTTCCTGAGTGGATTGAGGCTAATAAAGAGATGCTTGCGGCTGATGTGGTGTTAGTTTCAGATACTACGATGATTTCGGAGAAGATTCCGTCTATCAACTGCGGGATGAGAGGATTGGCTTATTTAGAGGTTACCGTGACTGGGCCTAATAAGGATCTGCATTCAGGCCACTATGGAGGTGCTGTCGCTAACCCGATAAATGTCCTTTGTGATATGATATCCGCCATGATTGACAAGGATGGCCGTATAACTATTCCGGGATTCTATGATGATGTCGTCGAGCTTTCGGCAGATGACCGTGCGCAACTTGCCCGTGCGCCTTTCGATTTGGATGAATACAAGGCTTTTCTTGACATAAAAGAGGTTAAAGGGGAGAAAGGCTATACTTCTCTTGAAAGGACAGGAATCAGGCCGAGCTTGGATGTTTGCGGTATTTGGGGCGGCTATACCGGAGTCGGGGCTAAAACGGTTCTTCCGTCAACCGCTCATGCGAAGATTTCCATGAGGCTTGTCCCTAACCAGGACAGCGCAAAAATCACCAAGCTCTTTACTGAGTATTTGTTAAAGGTAGCCCCTGATTATGTGAAAGTCAGCGTGTCGCCTTGCGAGGGTGGCAACGGCTTCCTTATTCCAATCACCTCACACGCATTCCAGAGCGCATCGAAGGCAATGAAGGAGGTTTACGGGATTGAGCCTGTTCCGAGCAGAGGTGGCGGAAGCATCGCTATCCTTGCCGATATGCAGAAGATCCTCGGTGTTGACCCTCTGCTTATGGGCTTCGGCTTAGAGAGAGACACAATCCATTCTCCGAATGAGAGCTACCTGCTCAGGCAGTTCTTTGCCGGAATGGAGTCTATCGCCCTGTTCTTCCAGTATTATTAGCGGAGATTAGCAGAAGAAAGAGGCTCCCCGAAAGCTGAACTTTCGGGGAGCCTTGCTTTTGTATTGCTCGTGATAAAGTTAGTAAGTCGTCACTCCTTCAGGAACCTCCTGAATCTTTCCGGCTTGTCCCTCCTTGCCCAAAACTTCATACCAGAACTTAGAGTAGCCCGGCTGATCAGGCATAGGGATATAATCCTCGCTATATGTCGTTTGGAAACTTCCGTCAGGATTCTGCTTTTTAATGTTTCCGTCTATGTACTTTACAAGGAGATATTCGTCCAACTTCTTGAAAGTCTTGAACATTCTGTCGGCAAACTTTTCAGACCAATCGGTAAGATATGCTTTGACCCTGTTCTCGTCCTTGCTCTCTTTCAAAATCCTAAGGGCGTTCTCGTCAATCTTCGGGATAATCTCAAGCGCACCCTTCTCATGCTCATCCGCAACTTTCTGAACCTCCGGAGCTACAGCATTATAACGCAAATATGCGAACTGTGCGATTCTGTTGAAAAGCCAGAATGCGGCTGTGTCTGAATATTTTATGATGTTTCCGTTACCGACCCTGAAACAGAGAGGGGCCTGTGTGCCGCTTGAATAAACCGGAGTAAGACAAGATGTCGCCGCATCGTCTACTCCGAACCAGATAATACCTCCGATTACATTAGGGAGCCAGCCGCGGGCCTGACCCAAAAGCCAGAAACCGGTCTGTTGTGTAGCCGCCGATCTTTCGAACTCATATTTCTTACCCTCGTACTCGAAACTCATAGGACGCCATCTGTAAGGGCACTCGTAAGGGCCTGCGCCGATGTCATGACGAAAATCAAAAGGCGTATCTTCAAAGTGGTCTCTCATCGCATCCGCAACCTCCTTTACGGTGAGTTTATGAGACGGTTTGATATAAAGAGGCATTCTGTTGACAGTGTCCAAACCTGCCGCATAGTTAACATAAAACGATGCGTCCTGGTCACCGATCTTTCCGCCACCTAACTTGTTGAAGAAGCTCCACACTCTTGTATCACAGCCCCTTATGACACCGAAGCTTGCCGGTTGGAACGCATCCTGAAAACTGAAATTCTCGTCAGGTCCGTCATAATAGCCGTTTTCCTTTGCCCACTTGATAATATCTTTAGAGTAAAGACAATTCTCCGGATCATTCAAAGGGAACTGCCTGATACGGGAATAGTTGGCGTGACCGCTGATATAGCCGTCGGGAATCCTTACAGCTACCCAGTTCGCACCTTTGTTGATGTTCTTTCCGTTTTTGTCCAACTTCACACCTTTGCCGACAATCTCCATTATCCACGCCTCTTCGGTATCGGCGATAGAGAAAGATTCTCCCTCAGAGCAATAGCCGTAGGTCTCCATGAGTTCTGCGATTACCTTTATAGCCTCACGGGCGGTCTTCGCTCTTTGGAGTGTGATGTATATGATTGAACCATAGTCTAATATGCCGGTCGTATCAACAAGCGACTCAAGCCCTCCGAATGTAGTTTCGGTGATGATGAGCTGATGCTCGTTCATGTTTCCCATCGTAGAGTAGGTTCTGTGAACCTGTGCGATTTCTCCCAAATACTTTCCGCTGTCCCAAGAGAATATTTTGAGTTTAGAACCCTTAGGCCAAACCTTTCCCTCGTGGTGATATAACTCACCGTACTGAGTATGAGAGTCTGCGGCGTAAGTAACCATTACAGAGCCGTCGGCAGACGCACCCTTTGTTACTATGATGTTGGTGCATGCGTTAGATTTTACCGTTGAAGCGATTAGCGCTATAATAGCTATTGCTAATATTGACCTGATAGAGGTTTTCATAATGTTTGTATGTTTGTATCTTTGTTCTGGTACAAATATAATGTTTATGAGAAAGCTTTTTGCAGTTGCATTGTTTGTTTTTATCGGATTGGCTTCACAGGCGTTCGCTCAGGAAGAAAAAGAGATGAGCCCGGAGGAGGTCGCTGAAAAAGAGGTAAAGGCTCTTATTCCCTATCTTGGACTGAGCGACTCACAGGAGTTTTATGTTGATTCCATTTTGGTTCATAACTACACCGGACTCAAAGACGCCTTTGAGGACTTGAAGACTTCCGGACGAGTTGACCCGGAAATATATAACCAGACAAAGGATTTGTGGACACAGAAGATTCTCGATGCCATGAAGAAGGTCTTAGATGAACAGCAGTATATCAAGTATCTGCGCAAGATCGGACGAGGCAAAGAGTACAA
>CAMGTS010000149.1 GCA_946062035.1 uncultured Bacteroidales bacterium | reverse complement strand
TGAGGTCTACAGGCTTGAGTGAACTCGCCTCAGACACACTCAGTGAAACACTACCTATTCTGTATAGATTAAATTCTTATAAGGATGTTATTTCAGAGTGTGACAAGATTCTGTCGTTAGATACGATTCCTGATGTATTGTACATGAAAGGCAATTGCTTTGCAAATCTCGGACAAAAGGATTCTGCAATTGTCTATTATGATAAAATGTTGTCTATCAATCCTTTGAGTGCAAAGGCCATAAGCAGGAAATCCAATATTTTGTTCGACTATCAGAAATACGATGAAGTATTGGCCATGACAGACAGATATTTGGAAGAGTTTCCAAACGATGTAGAAATCCTGCCGTTCCGAGGACTTGCTTTCTACCTCAAGGGAAAATACGATAATTCATCAGAAACATTCGACCGTATAAAAGAACTCGGTGACCATTCATATTCTACTCATTACTATTCAGGAATGAGTAAGTATCTTTTGAAGCGATGGAATGATGCGGCTGAAGATTTCAATGCGGCATATAAGATAGATACATCTGATGTGAAGCTGTTATGCAAGTTAGCGGATTGTTACAGCTATAATCCGTATAAAGATTCCTTATCCTCAGCATTGTTTGATAAGGCGTTAGAGATGATGAAACCTGATTCATCGCTCGTTAAGAATATCTATGGTCGTAGGGCGTCAATCGCCATGAGAAATAAATATTACAAGAAAGCTATAGAAGACTATAAGAGATATTTCGAATATGATAAGACAAATGTAACTGTGTTGTCTTCAATAGGTGTATGCTATGAGAGGCTTAAAGATTACAAAAACGCAAAATATTACTACGAACGCTTTTTGAAGCTTGCTAATAAGGATACGCTTCTGTATCAGTTTATTAAAGAGAGCCTTGACTATGTAAAACAGGAACTCTTTATGCTTGAAGGGGCAGATAAATAAAAGAAAAGGGTTGTGTCAAGGTAAAGACACGACCCTTTTCGGATTGATAACTATTATTAACCCCTAAAAACTTATTTTTTCAAATAACCCTTAAGGAATTCTCTGTTGAGTCTTGCGATATGGCTGACCTTTACGTGTTTAGGGCATTCCATCTCACAAGCTCTCGTATTCGTACAGTTACCGAAGCCGAGTTCGTCCATCTTGGCGATCATGTTGATAGCTCTGTCAGTGCTCTCAACTTTTCCCTGAGGAAGAAGCGCCAATGAACTTACACGTGCGCCGATGAACAACATCGCTGAACCATTCTTGCAAGTAGCTACGCATGCGCCGCAACCGATACATGAAGCTGCGTCCATGCTCTCGTCAGCACACTCCTTCTTGATAGGAATATTGTTTGCGTCCTGCTGTGAACCAGTTCTTACATCAATGAAACCGCCGGCCTGCATAAGTTTGTCAAGTGCGCTGCGGTCTACTACAAGGTCTTTGATGATAGGGAAAGCGGCGCTTCTCCAAGGCTCGACAGTAATAGTGCTGCCATCCTTGAATTTTCTCATAAAGAGCTGGCATGTAGTAACTTCATTCTCAGGTCCGTGCGCTCTACCGTTAATGTAGAGGGAGCATGCTCCGCAAATACCTTCGCGGCAATCGTGGTCGAAACTGATAGGAAGTGCCTTACCTTCCGCTTTCGCTTGTTTGTATTTCTCGCCGCTGCAAACTTCTCCGTCCTTGCAGCCTTTGCTGAAAGCTACAGCATCGGCGTTCTGTGCAACAAGCTGTTCGTTAAGGATATCCATCATCTCAAGGAATGATGTATCCGGGCTTATATTATCTACATGATAAGTCTCAAAGTGCCCTTTGCTTTGTGCGTTTTTCTGTCTCCAGACTTTTATATCAAATTTCATAAAGCTCTCGGTTTAGTTCTTATAATTTCTTGTTGCAACTTTAATTCCCTCATATACAAGAGGTTCCTTGTGAAGTTCAGGCTCATTGCCCTCACCTTTATACTCCCATGCTGAAACATACATGAAGTTCTCATCGTCTCTCTTAGCCTCACCCTCTTCTGTCTGCATTTCAACTCTGAAGTGTCCGCCACAAGACTCTTTTCTGTTGAGGGCGTCTCTTGCCATAAGGTCGCCGATTTCGATAAAGTCAGCGATTCTGAGAGCTTTCTCCAATTCCTGGTTGAACTCTCCGTTTTCACCTGAAACGTAAACGTTAGACCAGAACTCCTCTCTGATTTTGGCGATTTCCTCAATAGCCTTCTTAAGCCCCTCTTCGCATCTTGCCATTCCTACATACTCCCACATAATCTTTCCGAGTTCCTTGTGAATTGAATCCGGAGATTTCTTTCCCTTGATAGCAAGTACTTTGGCGATGCGTTCTTTGATAGCCTTTTCAGCCTCTTCGAACTCAGGAGCGTTAGTATCGGTCTTAGGTTCCTGAATCTTGCTTGCAAGGTAGTTGCCTATAGTGTAAGGGAGGATAAAGTAACCATCTGCGAGGCCCTGCATAAGCGCAGAAGCTCCAAGTCTGTTTCCGCCATGGTCAGAGAAGTTAGCCTCTCCGATAGCGTAAAGACCAGGGATAGTCGTCTGCAAGTCATAATCTACCCAAAGACCGCCCATTGTGTAGTGGATGGCAGGATAAATCATCATCGGCTCCTTATATGCGTTTACATCGGTGATCTCCTCGTACATCTGGAAGAGGTTGCCGTATTTCTCGCGGATCTTGTCCTCTCCGAGTCTTTCGATAGCGCTCTTGAAATCCAAGAACACTGCAAGTCCTGTTTCGTTTACACCGAAACCGGCGTCGCATCTCTCTTTTGCCGCACGTGAAGCGATGTCTCTTGGAACCAAGTTACCGAATGCAGGGTATCTTCTCTCCAAGTAGTAATCCCTTCTGTCTTCAGGAATCTCTGAAGCTTTGATTTCGTGTTTGCGGAGTTTTTCTACATCCTCCTTGTATTTAGGAACCCAGATTCTTCCGTCATTTCTCAAAGACTCAGACATAAGGGTCAGTTTACTCTGCTGAGTACCGTGAACAGGAATACAGGTAGGGTGAATCTGAGCGAAGCAAGGGTTTCCGAAGAAAGCACCTTTCTTGTAGCACTGCCAAGCTGCGGAACCGTTGCTGTTCATTGCGTTTGTAGAGAGGAAGAAAGCGTTTCCATAACCTCCTGTAGCTACAACAACCGCATGAGCGCCGAATCTCTCGATTTCACCTGTAGCGATATTTCTTGCTATAATACCCTTAGCCTCACCGTTGATTATGACAAGGTCAAGCATTTCATGTCTCGGATAAGACTTTACGCTGCCATTAGCTATCTCTTTGTTCAATGCTGCGTATGCACCGAGAAGCAATTGCTGTCCGGTCTGACCGCGGGCATAGAACGTACGGCTTACCTGCGCACCTCCGAAAGAACGGTTGGCGAGAAGTCCGCCATACTCTCTTGCAAAAGGAACTCCCTGAGCAACACAGAGATCAATGATACTATTGCTGACCTCAGCCAAACGATATACGTTGGCTTCTCTGCTTCGGAAGTCACCTCCCTTTACTGTATCAACGAACAGACGATAGATTGAATCGTTGTCGTTCTGATAGTTCTTAGCTGCATTTATACCTCCCTGTGCGGCGATAGAGTGCGCACGTCTTGGAGAGTCGCTGATACAAAAGATCTTGACATTGTAACCAAGTTCTCCGAGTGTTGCTGCAGCAGATGCACCTGCAAGGCCTGTTCCAACTACGATAATTTCCAATTTTCGCTTGTTAGCAGGGCTTACAACCTTAATTTCTGCTTTACGTTTGCTCCACTTTTCTGCAAGTGGCCCGTCCGGAATGTGGGATATTAATTTATTGTCTGCCATTTTGTTAAAAATTTCTCTGTTCTCTCCCTAAAAT
>CAMGTS010000148.1 GCA_946062035.1 uncultured Bacteroidales bacterium | reverse complement strand
CTCAAAAAGTCGCTATACCATTCTCCATTAAAGACATTTCAACACCTTAGCCGTTTACCTTACGACTGTTCCTCTGATTATAGGGCGTAATGGTGTAGTTTTTGAATATGCGAAGCAAGCCTGTCAGAGAGCTTGACAACATGAATTTTTATAAATTTGCGATTGTGCCGCTCATTTAGCGGTAACCGCACTCTGACTTGCAGGTTTGAGGATGCGAAGAGCGGCACCGATTAAGGTTCTTACACACAAATAATTGATAATAAACGAAATAACAATATGTTACTAACATTCTTACTTCAGGCAGACACCCTTGCGAACACAGGGGCGGCAGTACAGGAAAAGGTTTCCATGTCCCTTATCGACATGGCCGTCAAAGGCGGATGGTTGATGATTCCGCTTGTAATACTTTCAATCTTAACCATTTACCTGTTCGGGATGAAATGGTGGACCATCAGGAAAGCCTCTCAGATCGACCCTCACTTCATGCAGGACATCAGGGACTACATCCACGACGGCAAAATCAAGGCCGCATTAGACCTCTGTAAAACAGCCGACACACCTGTTTCACGTCTTATTGAAAAAGGTATAGAGAGAATGGGCAGACCACTTACAGATATTCAGGCCGCTGTCGAGAATATGGGTAATGTTGAGGTGGCACGTTTAGAGAAAGGACTTCCGGGACTTGCGTCAATCGCAGGAGGCGCACCGATGGTCGGATTTTTAGGAACTGTTCTCGGTATGGTTCAGGCGTTCTTCAACATGTCACAGGCCGGCAACAATATCGACATCACCCTCCTCAGCGGTGGTATCTACACAGCTATGATTACCACAGTAGCCGGTCTTGTCGTAGGAATTTTGGCGTACTTTGGTTACAACTATCTGACTTCCAAGGTTTCAGACCTTGTATTCACCCTACAGAACAACACGATAGAGTTTATGGATCTTCTCCACGAGCCGGGCGACTCAGGCAAGTAGATTATTGGCAAGAAGAATTACGATTATGGCAATTAAACAAAGGACCAAGGTAGAGGCAGGATTCAGCATGTCGTCAATGACCGACATCGTGTTCCTATTGCTCATTTTCTTCCTTGTAACCTCCACCTTGATAAATCCTAACGCCCTGAAGCTCCTGCTTCCGAAGAGTACCAATCAGGTATCGGCGAAGCCTCAGGTAAGCGTTTCTATCAAGCACTATCAGGAAGAGAACCGTTTCAGCTACCATATCAACGGCAACAGAGCGGCAATCCCATTCGAACAAGTTGAGATTTCCGTACAGGCACTCCTGCAAAACACAGAAGACCCTACATTCACGATACTTGCGGATCAGAGTGTCCCTATCGAGAAAGTGGTCGAGCTGATGAACATCGCAAAAAGGAACAAGTATAAGGTCATATTGGCGACTTCACCGGAGTAACAGCGAAAGCGCATAACTGCGCTGATGCTCATAAGGTTCACAGGCAGTCCAGAGGCATTACCCAATAATAAAACGAGTTGATGAGAGAATCCCAAAAACAGATCAGACAAGTTCGTACAGGAAAGCGTATCGGTATCGTACTGACGCTCGCCGTACATATTGTCGTCCTTCTTGTTTTCGGAGTCACGGGGTTCAAACTCATTTACCCTCCGCCTGCAGAGCGTGGAATCTTATTGGAGATACCCGTAGAAGAAGTGCGTGTACTGAAAGTAACCCAAACCGGCAAAGAGCCCACATCCCAAAATCCCAAACCTGACAAGCCCGTCAACCTCATCCAGAAGTCCAAAGCCCAGGCTGTCAGCCAAAAGAGCAGCGCAAGCAAAGCTTCCACAGTCGGAGAACATGGCGACGTGGAAAAGTACGAACCTAAGAGGGAAAAAATCGACGGCCGCTCCCTATTCACATCTGCGGACAACAGAGTTACAAAAGAGGCTCAGCAGACAGCGGATAAAGTCTCAAAAGCACTCAAAGCCGGTAACCCTCAGGGAAATACAGAGAACGGACCGACAACCGGTGAGCCATCGGCGAAACTCGCCGGACGCAATGTCAACGGCCTGCTTCCGAAGCCTGACTACACAGTCAACAAAGCCGGTGTAGTCGTAGTTAAGATCATGGTAAACAGAAAAGGTGAGGTCACAAACGCCATCCCCGGACAAAAAGGTACGACTGTCACAGATCCTGCACTCTGGGCCGCCGCTAAGAGAGCCGCCCTCAAAGCCCGTTTTTCAGAATCTCCTAACGCCGCCGTCACTCAGGTCGGCACCATCACCTATGTCTTTACGCTGCAATAGCGCATCTTATTTGGAACCGGCCAAATGAAACAAAAAGAATACGAATTTTGTCTTTCGCCATGGCAAAACTAAGCAGACAAGCAATTATAGGATATCCTGCGGGCATTATTACCGGGGTTACATATGGCCTTAATCCCCTCTTTGCAATGCCGCTTATAGCCGCAGGAGCGAGCATCGGATCAATTCTCTTCTTCCGTTACAGCTTTGCGGTGGTGATTCTTGGATTGTTCCTTATCTTGAGCCGACAAAGTTTTAAAGTCAGTTGGGAACAAGCCGGAATATTACTTGTGCTCGGCCTTCTATATACATCGAGCAGCCTGCTCCTCTTTGAAGCCTACAATTACATTGCATCAGGATTGGCCACAACTTTAGTCTTCCTCTATCCGGTGCTCGTCGCAATCATCATGGTATTCTTAGGTGTTGTTCCATCTTGGCCTGTCTGGATTTCGATAGCTGCGACATTCGGCGGCGTAATCATTATGACTCATAGTGATTCATCACAAGCTATGGATCCCAAGGGGATTATACTCTCTGTCTGTTCAGCCCTTGTGTATGCCATGTTCATAGTTATCATCAATCGCAGTAAGACCATCAAAGAGATACCCAATACCCTGCTCACTTTCTATACGCTTACCGTCGGGGCAATACTCTTCATCACATGGGTAAGCATTAAGGGAGTGCCTCTGACAGAGTGTATTGACGGTATTGGTGCCTGGAGCAAACTGGTTTGCCTCGCACTATTGCCCACCATTGTCTCCACAGCCACATTAGCCGTTGCAACCAGAACCATCGGTGCAACCAAAGCCTCAGTTATGGGAGTCTTCGAACCGATTACCGCCATCCTTGTCGGATCCATTGCCTTCGGCGAACCACTTACCGCCAATATCATCATCGGCATAGTTCTCTCCACCGCCGCCGTCATCTTCATGATTCTCCTTACCAAACGCTAAGCCCTATAGTCGTTAATTGGAACCACTTATTTATCGACATAATGACCTTTCGCTAAATAATGGCCATCAAGCCATTATTTTTGATTTAATCCATGAGCTAAACAGCAGTCTTCATGAACAATTGTCTTTTGTCTTTGAGTATCTTTGTTGAACGCAATTCAATGTACCCACAAAATGATAGTTTATCACGCAAGCAAAAAGCGCTTTCTTGAAGATGTCGTCAACAACACTATAGCAGATGATATTGACAATGCATTTAAAGCTCACCTTGGCAGGACAACATCTCCAAACGAAAAATTATCGTGGAAGAATTCGATGCTTCCTATGTATATAGTTGTCAACGAGTCCCAAATTCCTGATGATTCGACAATTGCGATAGAATATCAAATACCCCTCACATCCAAAAGAATAGATTTTATTATCAGCGGTTTAGATGACTACAAGAGACCTAATATCATAATAGTTGAACTTAAGCAGTGGGAGCATGCAAAACTGACCGGTAAATCCGGCATTGTTCAGACTCGCTTTCAGCACGGCGAAGCAGAAACCGTACATCCTTCGTATCAGGCTTGGTCGTACGCCTTTATGCTTGAAAATTATAATGAAACGGTTCAACGTGAGCATATTCAAC
>CAMGTS010000147.1 GCA_946062035.1 uncultured Bacteroidales bacterium | reverse complement strand
AGCCTCTTAGAGTTGAGAAGGAGAATGCAAACCATCTCTATAAAGACAGAGTACGTACATCGGAGCTTGAGGCCCGTATCGCTTTGAATGAGAAGGCTTCCAAGAAACGTGCTGCAAAAAAGAGCGTTGTAAAGAAATAAATCAGGGTGGCTGCCGGTTTCGACAATATAGTTCTTAATGAAGCCGCGGTAAACCGCCTGTTTGACCATCAACTTGCCAATTGGAAAAAGGCCGAAGTCAATTATAAGGCGCTTGAAAAAGTTGAAGTCAAAGAGTTTACCTTCTCCGGTGATGGGCAAGACGGCTCATCACCGGTTGTTAAGGTGCAGTTCAATCCAGGACGCATTGTTTCTTCCGACGCGAAGATTGATGCGGCCACAATCAAAAGCAGACAATGCTTTTTTTGCAAAGAGGGCAGACCTTCAGAGCAGAAGTTCATAACCTACAAAGGTGAGATGACCGATTATGCCGTTCAGGTAAATCCATTCCCGATTTTTCCGAGGCATCTGGTTCTTGCGAGTCTCTCGCATTCAAGGCAGGAGATTGATTCTTCCCGCTTTTGCGACATGCTTTCCTTTGCGAAGATTCTTAGAAATTATGTGATTTTTTATAATGGTCCGAGAAGCGGTGCGTCCGTGCCGGATCATTTTCATTTTCAAGGAGGTATAAAAGGTTTTCTGCCTCTTGAAAAAGACTTTGACAAATATCGGAAAGAGGTTCTCTACGAGAGAGGTTTCAGGTCGGATGGTAACGAGCGTTTTGACGGTGATAATTTTGTCCGTGTCTTTCGTCTGACGAATTATACTCGCGGTGCGTTTATCATCGAGTCCGCTACAAAGGCCGGAGCGAAGGAGGCTGTAAGCAAGATATACTATATTCTTTCGAAACTGACAGGCAAGGGCAACGGAAAATTCGATCCGGATGCGATAGTCTCTTTAGAGAAAAGCAGTTACGATGGAGAAGGGAATTGGGAACCTCGTCTGAATTTATTGTGTTGGTGGGTGAAAGGCAAAACCTCTAACGGTACAGATGACGGAGGTTTTTGGAGGATAGCGTTGTTTGCCCGAGGTCATCTCAGGCCATCATGCTATTATGCTGAAGGTGATGCGCACATGACAATTTCAACGGCATGTGTGGAGATGGCGGGAATAATCATCGCCCCACGTAAAGAAGATTTCGACAGGATATCCATACGGGATATCGGAAAAATATACGATGATGTTTCATTGGATAAAATAACAGAGATAAAACTTATAAGACGCATGAGAACACAACCGGATGTCAGTGTGGGAATTCTTCACGCTGACGAAATAAGATTTTCGTTGAATGTAGAGTATCGCATGACATCAAAAGATGGTGCAAAAGCGCTTCACGAGAAAATATATTCAGGCGATCATGTCGCCTCTTTGACTTCAGACGGCAAGATACTTTTCGAAGGTGAGGAGTATTCTGAGTTTATTCTTGAACCGAAAGAGACCGGAACTTTTTGGTTGAGAGATGTTGTGATAGGGGTGAATTTCCATTGGGAGAGAAAAGAGGACCAGATGTTCCTTGGTAAATTGAAGATGATTGTAGACGAGGGAAAACTCTGCGCCGTAAATTTGGTAGGCGTTGAAGATTACCTTACAAGCGTCATATCTTCTGAAATGAGTGCGACAGCATCAGAGCAACTCCTTAAAGCTCACGCTGTCATATCAAGAAGCTGGCTTCTTGCGCAGATAGAAAAGTCCGAGAAAGAGAAGATGCCGTCTACTATAGAGTCCTATAATGAGGCTGAAGGTTGCGATGAACTGATAAAATGGTACGACAGAGACGACCACAAAAACTTTGATGTATGTGCCGATGATCATTGCCAGCGTTATCAGGGACTTACAAGGCAGTCTACGAAAGTTGTAGAGAAGGCGATCGATGCGACATGGGGCGAAGTTCTCTACTACAAAGGTGAAATTTGCGACGCACGTTTCTATAAATCCTGCGGCGGAATGTTGGAGGAGTTCGAGGCGGCTTGGGAACCAAAGCATCACGATTATCTTGTAAAGGTTAGAGACGCTGAGGATCAGCACGATACTCCAGACCTTACCAATGAGGCCGAGGCTGAAAAATGGATCTTGAGTTCTCCTAAGGCTTTTTGTAATACCGATGACAAGCACATTCTCAGTCAGGTGCTCAACAACTACGATCAGGAGACGACTCATTTCTATCGTTGGAAAGAGGAACTGACTCAGGATAAAATCTCGAAACTTGTTAATACCAAGAGTGGTTTTGATTTCGGAAATATAGTCAACCTTATTCCTGTCCAGAGAGGCGTAAGCGGAAGGTTGATAAAGCTGAAAGTTGTAGGAACGAAAAAAAGCCTGATTGTCGGCAAAGAGTTAGAAATCCGTAGAATACTCTCTGATTCACATCTTTACAGCTCAGCGTTCGTCGTAAACAGATATAATGACAAAGGTGAACTCATCCCGAAAGATTCCTCAGAACTTCCTGCGAAGTTCGAACTTATAGGAGCCGGTTGGGGACATGGAGTAGGGCTTTGCCAGATAGGTGCCGCCGTAATGGGTGAAAAAGGGTATCCTTATGATAAGATCCTTTCGCACTATTATCCGAATTCAGAATTGATTAAGAAATACTAAAAGATAAACCTGTTACTATGAAAGAAGTAGAAAAGAGACAGAAAATCACGAACCGCAATCCCTGGTTGTGGATTCCGACTCTCTATTTTGCGGAGGGTATCCCTTATTTTATCGTAAACAATATCTCTGTCATAATGTTCAATAAAATGGGCGTTCCAAACGGAGAAATGGCTCTCTTCACGAGTTTGCTCTATCTCCCTTGGACAATCAAACCTTTGTGGAGCCCGTTTGTAGATATTATTAAGACAAAGAGATGGTGGACTATAGCGATGCAGATAGTGATGAGTATTGCGTTTGTCCTCATTGCGCTGACAATTCCTAAGCCTGACGCAGCGACAATCGCAGCCCAAGCTACTCCGGTAAGTATGTTTAAGTTCACACTTATCCTGTTCATCATAACAGCATTCGCAAGTGCTACTCATGATATAGCCGCTGACGGATTCTATATGCTTGCGCTGACGCACGACAAACAGTCATTCTTCGTCGGCATCAGAAGTACATTCTATAGAATATCCTCAATCTTCGGACAGGGAGTCCTTGTGTTTATCGCAGGTGTTTTCGAGAAAAAGGGCAGTATTCCTGCCGCATGGATAATCACAATGGCGGTTACGGCGATTATGTTCACAGCTATAACCCTTTACCATACATTCGCGGTTCCGCATCCTGCTGACGATGTTCCTCATATCTCGGATGATACGGCAAACAAGGGCGGTCAGATAATCAAGGAATTCGGAAGAGCATGGGTGACATTCTTCAAAAAACCGATGGTTTGGCTTGCGATAATTTTCATGTTGCTTTACCGTCTGCCTGAGGCGTTCCTGCTGAAAATGATTAATCCGTTCCTTTTGGATTCAGTTGATAAGGGCGGTCTCGGGCTTGCGACTCAGACTGTAGGTGTCGTTTATGGGACAATCGGCGTGTTCTGCCTGACTGTCGGTGGCATTATCGGAGGTATCGCGGCTTCAAAATGGGGTCTGAAAAAATCGTTATGGCCGATGGCGGCTTGCATGACTCTGCCTTGCCTGACATTCGTGTATTTAGGTTTTGCACACCCTACAAATCTTGTGATTATCAGTATCTGCGTGGCGATCGAGCAGTTCGGTTACGGATTCGGATTCACCGCCTATATGCTTTACATGATGTATGTTTCCGAGGGTGAATTCAAGACATCCCACTATGCTATCTGTACCGCTTTCATGGCGTTGAGTATGATGATACC
>CAMGTS010000146.1 GCA_946062035.1 uncultured Bacteroidales bacterium | reverse complement strand
AGGCGGAGGACTCTATAAAGAGATACAAGCACTAATACTACACCGGCGACAAAAACCGCTGCGACCCAAGGATTATCAAGCATATTGTGGAGATATGCGTATTTTTCTCCAAAGATTTCCCCCGTAATTCCGTTAAACGACGGATCAGCCGTATTGACCTTATAGCCTGTCATCAAAAAGACCTGGAGGACAAACACTACAAAAGTAAGAACGAAAGCTATCGCCGTAACCGGCAACTTAGAGTATGCTCTCTGCGCAAGATCTTCCGCATCCTTGTCACCATCCATCTTAAGGGTCTGGTTAATGACATAAAGCAGACCCAATGTCCTTGCCGCCAAGAACACTACCGCTCCGAGCAGAATATTCATCCCGTTCGCAATAAGCTCAAGCCCTTTCCAATCGTTTGTCCAATAAGAAATTGTAGTAGACGCAGAATTAGCAAGGCTCATCTTGTCAACTGCGAAATTACCTCCAGTAAAGAAACTCGCTACCGCAACTCCGAGAAGGATTGTCCCGGCAAAGCCATTGATAATCAAAAAAATATCATAAGTTTTGCTACCGAGAAGATTCTTCTCTTTACTTCTGAATTCGTATGAAACAGCCTGAAGTACAAAAGACAGGAGTATCAGTATCCACAGCCAGTACGCCCCCCCGAAACTTGTAGAGTAGTAAAGAGGGAATGAGGCGAACAAAGCCCCGCCGACCAATACAAGAGTCGTAAAGGTCAGCTCCCATTTATGCCCGAAGATGCGAAGGAGAATCTTGCGTTGGTTTTCGTTTTTGGCTGTTCCGGCAATCAAAGTCTGGCCGCCTTGAACGAACATCAGAAAAACTAAGATTCCGGCCAACAATGAGACTATAGTCCACCAGTATAGTTGTAATAAATGATATGTAGTCATAATTCGTTAAGTTCTAATTAATTCATTTTCACCTCCTTGCAGAAGCTCCTATGATTCGTTGAATGTCTGATCATCTGAAACTTCTGCGCAGGCGGATTGCTACCATAGGATTCCGTCAGGACCTTTTTTAATCTGGTTAAACGCAATCATCAGCTCCGCAACCAACAGGGTAGTAAACAGCACTATGAAAATAGTTATGGTGGTAATCACATTGCTTGCACTGACACCTGATACCGAAGCGGTTATAGGCAACAGACCTTGAATGGTCCATGGCTGTCTGCCGACCTCTGCTACAACCCAACCGGCCTCACCACATATATATACGAGCGGTATCGAAGCGATAGCCACAATCAACAACCACTTGCTCTTTGCCAAGATGTTCTTTTTCAAGAACCAAAGAACAACAGCCATAAGCAGTATAAAATAACCGCCGAGAATAACCATTATCCTGAATGCGTAGAATACCAGACCTACAGGAGGTATAGAGTCCTCAGGAGATTTGAGGAAGCCATACCCGAAGTATTCGAAATTTTCATCAAGATACTTCTTAGCCTCATCAATATCATCCTGACAATCAAGGCCGTTTGCCTGTTTATCTTTATACTCTCCATAGAGGGCGTATGCTTTTCGCGCCATATTGCCCCTATGGACTTTCTCCTCAAAAGATAGTGCGGTTTTCTTCTCACCGTTTAATTCTTCATACTCATATCCCCCTTTGATAATATCGGAGATACCTGGTACAAAACCATTTGCCTTGCGTGTCGCAAGAAGCGAAAGTCCCTTAGGAATGGATATATGGAAAAGATACGGATTCTCATCATTGTCATACGACTTCTTAGGATTCAGAATACCTACACCAACCAACGGAGTCCCGTTTTCGCCATCATAAAGACCCTCCATGGCGGCCAATTTCATAGGCTGTGTTTTAGCTACTACGTAAGCCGACCTATCGCCTGTCGCCGCAAGCAAAACACCTGCTACTAAGCCGAATACAGCCGCAGTTTTTATGCTTTTCAGCGAGAAATCCGTATCTCTTTTTTTCAGAAGATACCAAGAACAGATACCTATCACTACGACCGCAGCAAGGAGGAATCCGCAAAGCACAGAATGTGAGAATTTTGCGAGAGTTACAGGAGAAAACACTATATCCCAGAATTTTACCATCTCATTCCTTGCGGTATCAGGGTTGAATACAACTCCGGTAGGATATTGCATCCAACTGTTCGCCGCCAAAATCCAATATGCTGACAATGAAGCTCCTGCAGCGGTAAGCCAAGTAGAGGCCAAATGGAATCCCTTGCTGACCTTGCCCCATCCGAAATACATGACGGCAAAGAAGGTTGTCTCCATGAAAAAGGCGAAGATGCCTTCAATCGCAAGAGGAGCCCCGAAAATGTCGCCGACGAACCACGAATAATTGCTCCAGTTCGTTCCGAATTCGAACTCCAAAATTATTCCGGTCGCCACTCCGCAAGCGAAGTTAATAGCGAAAATCCTGCTCCAGAACTGGGTTGTCTTTTTCCAGAACTCATCTTTGCTGAGATAATATTTGGTTTCAAAAATCGCCACCAAGAATCCCAAACCAAGGGTAAGCGGAACAAAAAGCCAATGATACATGGCCGTAATAGCGAACTGAAGTCGGGATGCTTGTTCCAAAGTTGTTGTCAGAAGCATAGGTTGTAAGTTTTATGTACTGTTAGGTTTTCATAAATAATCTAATTTACAGGTAGAATATCACCGGCATCAATCCTTTGTTGTAATAGAACCGTCATCAATATTTCCCTGCATGAACAGATTCTCTTTTACGTGCCGTGCCTTTTGGCCGTCCGTATCAAACTCTGCCAGTTCGGGCTTGAAAAACACAAGTCTCAAAACCAAAAACAACAGGGCCAGTTTAATGAAGATAAGAAGCCACAATCTCTTTCCGAACTTCATTTCTGTAAACCCCTCCTTGTAAAAGTTTATTATTCTACGAATCACATTCACACAGTAAAATTAGTGATAAAGTGCAGAATAACGCACGGAATTTGTAATTTTATCGCCCGAAGCGAGTAAGATACCGACCCTATGGCAATGGGGCGAATCGTCTGCCTAAATCAGTATAAGACAAAAGATATATTTGGATAAAACACATACCATGAAGATAAATAAAGGTAGAAGAGATATGCTTAAAGCGACCGGCGTATTGTTCGCCGCCGCACTCGGAAGCAGAGTCGCCAAAGCGATGAATGTATCGGATGCTATCGTGAGCGATACCGAAACTTATGAACCGCAACAACAGCAGAGGGTCATAAGAAAAGTAAAGTTTCTCCCGGAGCACTGCAACCTTGTCCGTCAGGCCGGACTCGTCAAGTCTAAAAAGCTTAAAGTCGCTGATATCGAGGCATGCGACAAGTGCGTTGCGGCCTGCCCAAGAAAAGCGATAACCACAAAGAACCTTGTCCCTGACACTCAGCTCAACGAACCTGTCCTTAACGAAAAACTCTGCATCAACTGCGGACGATGCGTAAGGACGTGCCCGTCACAACCTAAAGCCTGGGAACTTTGGGATATGACCAACAACAAGAAGTTGTTCTAACCGTTCGATAGACTTAAAAAATAGACCATTGCCGCTATCATGTGGTAATGGTCTATAGTCATATAAGTATGACATACAATTAGACAAGGGGTATTGTACGAATAAATAATTGAAAACAATGTATATATGCCCGTTGGCTCAAACATAGCGATAATGAAGCAGATAAATTGTTGATTTGATATATTCTGTTAAGAGAATTATTCTTTATTTTGTATATGGATACCAACGAAATAATTCTCTATCAGCCGAATGAAACGGTAAAAATTGAAGTGCGCCTAAGTAATGAGACTATTTGGCTGACTCAACAACAAATCGCAGATTTATTCGGAACAAAACGCCCAGCCATATCAAAGCATTTGGCTAATATCTATAAATCCGGTGAATTATCTGAAAACAGCA
>CAMGTS010000145.1 GCA_946062035.1 uncultured Bacteroidales bacterium | reverse complement strand
TATTTACTTTAGTTCGCATACTCTTTAATTGCGACAAAAGTTATAAATAGTTGCGACAAAAGTTATAAAATCAGAATCCTTTATTTGCGACAAAAGTTATAAACCATTGTTTAATTGCGACATTATATTTATATTTGTCGCATATTAAAAGAAGGAGACTAAAATTATAACCGTTATGGCAAAGGAAGAAAAGATAATTGAGACATCCAAGCAAGTGGTGCAGAGTTATTTGCTGACCACTGCAGGCAGGGATTGGGGCGTATATGCTGAGAAGTTCCTCCTTCGATTGATCGAGATAGCTCAGTGCGATATACAGGGAATGGATTTCCGCAAAGGCACAGATATGAAACCTCATAATCCGTCCTTGAATTATCCCCTGATGACACGGAACGAGGTCGGAGATGCGATTATCACAATTCCTATCAAGAGTCTTCTCCCCGATGAGGGATATACCAATTACGAGTATATCCGTGAAGCCATCGAGCAGCTTCAGACCAAGGTTCTACGCTGGGAGGAGACCAAGACCGACAAGAACGGAAACATTGTCTATAATGCCCAAGGAAATCCTGTACGCAAATGGACTTCGGTGCAGCTTGTCGGTAAAGCCACGGGAGAAGACGATGAATCCGGATATATCACCGTCAGGATTGACACCGACATTTGGAAAGCCATGGTGGATTTCACCAAGGGCTTCCGGGCCTTTGATCTCAACATAGCGATGAAGCTACAGAGTAAGTATGCTCTGCGCCTTTATCAGCTTCTGAGTCGCCAAGATCATCCGCTTACATACACCATCGAGGATTTGAAGAAACAATGGGGACTGGAAGATAAGTACCCTCGTCCAGATGACTTCATCAAACGGACAATCATCCCGGCCAAGGAAGAACTTGATGCTGTCAGCCCTTATACATTTGATTATGTACCCGTCAAATCCAATGCTCCCGGCAAGGGTAAGAAACCTGTTACCTCAATCATTTTCTACCCGAAGCACCAGCTCCAGTTCGACAATCCTCGCGGTCTGAAGGGCTTTGACGAGACCCAGGTTATCAAAGAGCCCATCAGGCGCATCCTGCGTGAGAAATATGGTTTTCAATGGTACGAGCTTGAAACCACCTTTGATATCCTTTATGCTGCGCAGCGCACGATGACCGGAGCCGACGCAGAACACCCGGATCTGTTGACTTTTATCGTTGAGCTGTACAAGAATGCCGTCAAATCCGATGACAAAAAGAAATACCTGATTGGTTCGCTCAAGAAGCATCTGCAAGAGAAATACAACTACACAATCAAGAGTAAGAAGGAACTGGCCGCAGAGGAAAAACTAATGAAGATGGCCGAGAATAAGGTGAAGAAAGAGGCCGCAAATGAGCCTAAATTGCTTGGCGATATATTTAAATAGTTAAATTTTATAATTTTTAAATCTTTAAAGATATAAATATTAATAGATATCCCTATCTTTGGGGTATCTATTTTACATTTGATGACATGAGCAAAATTATCGCCATTGCAAACAACAAAGGTGGAGTCGGCAAGACGACAACCGTTGCGGCCCTCGCCTATGCCTGGTCCGCAAAAGGATACAAGGTCTTGCTTGTGGATTTGGACTCCCAGGCCAACCTTACACAGATTACATCCCCGACACCGCTCGAGGACATCGAAATGACCGTAAAGGAAGCCATTGCATACGGAGTGCAGCCGCCGATTACGAGACTTAGTAAGACGCTGGATTTGATTCCGTCCGGACTGGAGCTATCCAATTTCGAAAACGAGGTTGCCGGGGTTTCCTGCAGGGAGTTTCTGGTATCGGATATGCTCAACAAGATTAAGAGCAATTACGATGTCATATTGATTGACTGTCCTCCAGCTTTGGGGTTGCTCACTTATAATGCTCTCGTAGCCGCCGATCATCTTGTCATGACGGCCACAGCTGACAGCCTCAGTTATGCTGGTATGCTCATGATTGGCGGACTTGCCAAACGTATCCGTGAAAATCCTCGACTCAATCCAGAACTGAAGACATCAGCTGTTATCGTCACTAAATTCAAGAGCAACAAACTCACGAATTCATTCCTTCAGAAGATAAGGGATGAAATCGGTCCTGCTCTCATTGATCCGCCGGTAAGGGAGGCTACGAAGATTCAGCAGGCTACGGCATTCCGGCAGAGTATCTTCCAGTACGATCCGGATGGCAACGCAACGAAAGACTATCAAGCGGTCGCTGACGCACTGGAAGAAAGGCTCCTGAAGGATTAGTCTATAAATCTTATAATATTTATATATTTTAATATTTAAAGATATGGCAAAGGATAAGTTTGATACCTTCATGTCACAATACAGTTCAGGCAATTCCCTGGGCACAGTAGTGGAATCGGAAAAGAGGGGAACTTCAGAGAAGGAGCACAGGAGTAATGGACCAGCTGTTCAAACTGCCATTACCGCAGACCAGCGGCGAGCCCTCGCGGAAGCGAGGAATGTGAACCGTGGTCGCCCAGCTACAGGAGCGATGAAGGAAGAAAAAACGAGAATCGGCTTCGAGGTAAATGCAGCCCTGGCCGCTGAGTTTAAGCAGATCTCCTATAAGACTGGTATTCCATTCGGACAACTCTATACGGAGGCGATGGCGGATTTAGTCAGAAAATACAATTCCAAGTAATTGTAAAGTCTCTAAATCTTTAAATATTTATAGATTTAAACATATGGAAGAATATAAACCTAAAATTGTAGCACTCTTTGCAGGGTGTGGAGGGCTTGATCTCGGTTTTGAAAAAGCCGGATTTGACATTGTATGGGCAAACGAATACGACAAAGATATATGGGAAACGTATGAGGCTAACCATAGTGCGCCTCTTGATCACCGCTCTATTACGGATATCCAGGAAAATGAAATTCCAGATTGCGATGGCATTATAGGCGGTCCACCATGTCAATCATGGAGCACAGGCGGCAGTAAGAGGGGGCTTGAAGACAAGAGGGGACAACTATTCTACGACTACATTCGTATTTTAAGTGCTAAACATCCTAAGTTTTTCGTAGCCGAGAATGTAAAAGGTATGCTTTTATCCCGCTATGGTTCCGCACTTGACGATATTAAAAAAGCGATGAGCGAAGCTGGAAAAGAGTTTGGTTATCCCGGTTATAACCTGTATTTTCAGTGCGTAAATGCTGCGGACTATGATGTACCTGAAGACCGAGAAAGAGTGCTCTTTATTGGTATCAGGAAAGATCTAAAGGTAAAGTATAATTTTCCAGAGCCTACCACTCCGAAAGGTAAACGAATAACACTTCGTGATACTATTTGGGATTTAAGAAACAAAAAGCCGCTTCCTCTCCCAAATGGAATTACAAATCGAAGTGAAAGGAATAAGAAAGTTCCTAACCATGAATATATGACAGGAGGTTTTTCGTCTATATTTATGAGCAGGAACAGGGTTAGGTCATGGGATGAAGTTGCTTTCACTGTGCAAGCAAGCGGAAGGCAGGCTCAGCTTCATCCTCAAGCTCCAAGAATGATCCCAACGGGCAATGCAGACGAGAAGATGTTTGTACCAGGTTCAGAGCATTTGTATAGACGAATATCAGTGAGAGAAGCTGCGAGAATCCAGACATTCCCAGATGATTTCATTTTTAAATACGATAACGTCAATACCGGATATAAGATGATTGGAAATGCAGTTCCGGTTAATCTTGCGTATATTGTAGCATGCTCTATTAAAAAGTGTTTAGAAGATGCCTAACGGAGAACAAGTAAAAAATGGCAAAGCATTCGAGTATGCTATAGCTAAGGAATATAAGGAATACCTCGAAGAAAAAGGGATTCCTGCACGATTCGAAGAGGATGCGGCATTTAATACTGCAAGATCATTCTTTAAAGAATTTGATGAAAGACAGCAATA
>CAMGTS010000144.1 GCA_946062035.1 uncultured Bacteroidales bacterium | reverse complement strand
TGATTTTCTCAAGCATAAACTCTACGAGGAGCCTTTGATTGTTGCTGCGGGCATAGTCTGATTCGCATTTCTCGGTGAAAGCCAATGCCTTAAAGAGGAACTTGAGCGGGCATCTCTCCGCCTGCTCCTTGTATTTAACCTCTAACGCAGGTGATACCTCCAACAATTTGGCGGAGGCGGTCTCCTTGCAAATCAATAAGTTGCGAAGATGATTTCCCAATCCTCCGATAAAGTATAGCGCATTGAATCCCTTTGTGAGAACTTCATCAAACAGGAGAAGTGATTCTGCGAAACGGCCATTCAAAGAGTAGTCCGTAAGATTGAAATAATATTCATAATCAAGGACATTCAGGTTTTTGACGACAGATGCGTAGTCCACGGAATTTCCGCAGTACGCCACCACCTGGTCGAATAAGGTGAGTGCGTCTCTCATGGCTCCGTCAGCTTTGCCGGCAATCACATGGAGCGACTCATCGTCAATCGTAATACCCTCTTTCTGAGCGATTCCACGCAAATTCTTTACAATGTCAGGTATGGATATCCTGTTAAAGTCGAAAACCTGACACCTGCTGAGAATCGTCGGGATGATTTTCTGCTTCTCGGTTGTGGCTAAAATGAAGATTGCGTGTGCGGGCGGTTCTTCCAATGTCTTAAGGAATGCATTGAAAGCGGCAGTAGACAGCATGTGAACCTCGTCTATGATGTAGACACCGTATTTTCCGACTTGAGGTGGTATAAGAACCTTTTCGGTAAGAGCTCTGATGTCATCTACTGAGTTGTTGGAAGCGGCGTCAAGTTCATGTATGCAATATGAGCGCCCCTCGTCAAATGACCTGCAGCTCTCGCATTCTCCGCATGGTTCGAGATCTTCTCCCGGATTCATGCAGTTGATTGTTTTGGCGAATATTCTCGCTGTCGTGGTCTTACCTACCCCTCGTGGCCCGCAAAACAGGTATGCGTGAGCAAGCTGCCCCCTTTTTATAGAGTTTTTCAGTGTGGTCGCAATGCTTTCCTGCCCTATAAGGGTCGAGAATGTCGCAGGGCGATATTTCCTGGCCGATACTATGAACTTATCCATCTTAAATTACCTATTTCGCAAATTTAAGAATTTTAATGGAGAGCTAACCCCGTTATCTCTTTGAGAATTGTAATTTTGCGCTCATTATGGAGAATAGAAAATCAGAAGGGGGAATGTTGGTTTCATTCAAGAAAACATCATCACCCGTCGCGTATTGTGTCCTTAGTACGGGCATGGGTACAAGAGACGAAAATCCGGAATTCAACGGCCTTGCCCATCTTACTGAGCACATGCTTTTTAAAGGAACAAGCAAGAGAAGTTCGGTAAGAATCAACGGAACATTGGAAAAGGTCGGCGGCGACCTTAACGCCTACACGACCAAAGAGAGGATAGTGGTCTTTTCGACTACTCTTAAGGAAGATCTCGCGAAAGCTGTGGAACTTATTTTCGAAGTTGTTTTCGATTCGCAATTCCCGGCTGAAGAGTTGAAAAAGGAGAAGAGTGTCGTTTACGACGAGATAATAACATATCAGGATTCACCTACCGAATTGTTATATGATACGTTCGAGATGGAGCTGCTGTCGGGGACTCCTCTCGGATATTCGATTCTCGGTGATAAAAAGACTCTCGATCCGGTTACTCCTGAAGTTCTTAAAAGTAACCTTGCCAAGTTTTTTGTCCCTTCAAACATGTCGCTCATGATAGCCGGCAATATGGATGAGGAATATGTCAGGACATTGGTAAATAAGGAGTTGCACAGATGGAGACCTACCGCTGCCTTGAAGGTTGTATCGCCGGAAGATAACTCGGCGGATATTGATGACGTTCCTATGACAAGCCGTCCTTTCTTGTGCGAAAACTATGACAGTACCGCTGAACTTTCAAGGGGTAACCTATTCAATAAGCAGGTCGACAAGAAGTTAAGACAGGCGCATTGTATCATTGGCTGCTGCGCTTATTCATACTACAACAGAAAGAAAAAGGCCGCACTTTCGCTTCTTACCAATATCCTCGGAGGTCCTGCGCTGAATTCAAGACTGAGCTTGGTACTCAGAGAAAAACACGCCCTTGTCTATAACGTAGAGGCAAGTTACATATCATATAAAGATTGTGGAGTCTTCTCTATTTATTTCGGTTGTGACAAGCCTTATTTGGAGAAGTGTATATCCCTCATACAGAAAGAACTGACGAAGCTGTCTGACGAACCTATGACGACCCGTGCCCTTAGTGCCGCCAAAAAACAGATGATAGGTCAGCTTTCAATCGCAAGCGATAATGTTGAATCTCAATGTCTTACAATGGGAAAATCCATGTTGCTTACCGGACATGGGACTACGTTCGACATTTTGCGTGCGGATATAGAGAGCCTCACTTCGGAAGAGCTTCTGCAAGTCGCAAAAGAGGTCTTGGCGTGGAATAGGATGAGCCGACTTGTGTTCGTCTGATTATGATATTGATATGTTGTTGAGAGATAGCGTATTATAAATTGTCGCACCAGACGTCTCATTATGGACTTAGAGGAGTTTGTACATAGCCTTAATGAAAAAGTTCTGCTTGACGGAGCGGACTCGTTCTTTTCGGAAAAAGAGAACGCTACGCTGCAATGGCTTGTCCGTCAGACCCATGTAAGAACCAATCATGCGAAAATGTTGGTAGGCCCTGATGAGGGTGCGTTTTTGAAATTATTCGTAAGGGAAAGTTCTAAAGGGCTCTCATCTGTCAGGATTTTGGAGCTTGGGACTTTTACCGGCTATTCTCTCGTTTGCCTTGCGTCTGCGGCAAGAGAGAAAGGCCAGGGAAGTTCGGTGATGGCATTGGAGATAAATGACGAACTGAAATATCTTATAGATTCGGCGGTTACCAAAGCGGGACTCGGGCACTTTGCCACAGTGAAATTCGGAGATGCCAAAACGCTGATGCATAGTATGATGTATAAATGCGGCTCTTTTGACGGTCTCCCTGACCTTTCCGCATCTTCTGGAGAAATATTCGATGTCATCTTTATAGACGCAAATAAAAGAGAGTATGTCGACTATTACAATCTTGCTATGCCGCTTCTGAAAAAGGGCGGTTTTATCCTTGCCGATAATGTTCTTTGGTATGGCAAAATCGCCGCAGCGGAATCAGGTTCGCAAAAGCTTGATCCTCAGACCAAGGGTATTATGGAGTTCGACGCTCTTGTCCGCAAGGAAACAGAGAAGGGCGCTGTTGAGAGCACCCTTCTGAATATCCGCGACGGATTATATATCATTCGAAAAATATCCTAATTATAATCGACAGTCATCCAGCAGCGCCAGTCGCCGTTGAGCACATTTCCGCACCTCCACTCTACTTCACCCATCTGGAAATCAACCTCATCGTTGTGAGGGTAAATCTTTGCAGGATAGAGCGGTGCAAAATCACCATAGTCATCGTTAACTATATATCTGAATGCGTCAAGTCCTCGGCTGAAGAAGTACTTTAGAGGAGTCTCTTCAATTCCATCGGAACTGTCTCTGTCGCCTCCTGAATAACCGAATGACTGGTCTACAGGAACCCAACCTACACCTTCATAATAGACCTCCGCCCAGTCGTGAAGGTTTACATTGCCCGGATGCAACATCCATCCGCTCTGCCATTTGGCCGGTACGCCGGCATAGCGGGCCATAGTGATAAACAGAAGCGAGAACTCTCCGCAATCACCGTGGCTGTTTTTCAGGACATACATCGGAATATTAGGAATAGTAGAGTAGTCTCTTGCCCCTGCCCATGTGATATGGTCGTTTATCCAGCACCAGATCTTCCTGACTTTCTCGTAAGGGTTAGTCTCGTCTCCAACGATACTCTTGGTAAGCTCTTGGATTTCAGGAGTAAATACGATATGTCTCTTCCTCTCCGCTGTGTATTTCTTATATCATTCTGACTCCGTGTCGTATGGCTTGATTTCACTTTCAAGGTTTGCGAAATATTGGTT
>CAMGTS010000143.1 GCA_946062035.1 uncultured Bacteroidales bacterium | reverse complement strand
AAAAAAGGAGAGGAGAATTTCAGCTACATCGTAGATGAATTTGCGGATTTGCAGATTCTACGCTATAAAGTTCCTGAGTGGGATTCACTCACATTCAGCCAGAAAGCTTTTCTGTATTACACATCAGAGGCCGCAAAATGCGGAAGGGACATAATAACTGACCAGTTTGGAAAATACAATCTGAGAATCAGGAAAGTCTTAGAAAAGATCATCGAGAATCACAAAGACTCAAAGACCCCTGATACCGAGTGGGATAACTTCCTTGTCTACGCCAAGAGGGTTTTCTTCTCTAACGGCATTTACCACCATTACGGCGAGCACAAATTCACGCCTGCATGCAGCGAAGAATATTTCAAATCGCTTATGGTCGGTGTTGGGGAAGAGGCTCAATGCGAGGAACTTCTGCCTGTCATTTTCGATCCGGCGGTATTACCGATGCGCCGTTGCAATGACCCTAAAGTCGACATGGTCGCAAACTCTGCAGTTAATTTCTATGAGGGCGACCTCACTCAGAAAGAGGTAAACGATTTCTATACCGCAATGGAGGTTCCTGGAGACAAAGAGCCTGTATCATACGGACTTAACAGCAAACTTGTCAAAGACGAAAAAGGTATCTATGAGAAAGTCTGGAAACTCGGAGGACTCTATAACAACTCTATTTCGAAGATCATAGAGAACTTGGAAAAGGCTAAGGAGTATGCCGAGACCGAGGGACAGAAGAAGACTGTAGAATTGCTTATCAACTACTACAAGAGCGGAAACCTCAGAGACTGGGATCTTTACAGCATCAACTGGGTTAACGACGGCGCAAAAGTCGTTGATTTCACAAACGGCTTCATCGAGGATTACGATGACCCTCTCGGAAGAAAGGCTACTTGGGAGGGTATCGCTGACTACAAGGATCTTGCGGCAAGCAAAAGAACCGAGACCATCAGTTCAAACGCACAATGGTTCGAAGATAATTCACCTGTTGACCCTCGCTTCAAGAAACAGAATGTCAAGGGAGTAAGCGCCAAGGTCATCAATGTCGCCTGTCTTGGAGGAGCATGCTATCCGAGCACACCTATCGGAATCAATCTCCCTAATGCGGACTGGATCAGAAAAGAGCACGGCTCGAAATCTGTCACAATAGCGAACATTGTGGATGCATACAATAAAGCCGCAGAGGAGATGCCTAATAGCGTACTCAACGAATTCGCTTGGGACGAAGCTGAAATCGAATTTATCAAGAAATACAGCGATATTACCGACAATCTCCATACAGACATACATGAATGCCTCGGTCATGCGAGCGGGCAGATTCTTCCTGGAGTTCAGGCGAACGCCCTTAAGGAATTCTCGTCCGCACTCGAAGAGGCCCGCGCTGACTTGTTCGGTCTGTACTATCTCGCAGATCCGAAACTCTATGAACTTGGACTCGTGCCTGTAGAAGATGCCTATAAAGCTGAATATATGAGCTATATCCGCAACGGACTTTTCACACAGTTCACAAGAATCGAGCTCGGAAAGAAAAATACCGAAGCACACATGCAGAACCGCAAACTTGTCGCTGAATGGGCATACGAAAAGGGTGCGAAGGATAATGTAATCGAGAAAAAGGTAAGGGACGGCAAAACCTACTTCGTAATCAACGATTTCGAAAAACTTCGCGGACTGTTCGGTGAACTTCTTGCTGAAATACAGAGAATCAAGTCCGAAGGTGATTATGAGGCCGGCAAGAAACTCATTGAAACTTATGCGATCGATATCGATCCTGAACTCCACAAAGAGGTACTTGAGCGTTATGCAGCCCTGAATCTCAAACCATACAAAGGTTTTATCAATCCGGATATTCTCCCTGTCGAGAAAGACGGGAAAATCGTTGATTTCGAGATTCACTATAACAACGACTTCCTGAAGCAGCAGTTAGAATACGGCAAGAAGTACTCTTTTGAATAACCTGCGGAGTGTTTCAGCAAAATTTATGAACGGGCGGTATCATGCGATGCCGCCTTTTTCTTAACTCCTCATTGGTAGAGGACTGTACCATTTATCTTCGTGTTTTTTTTATAATGATAAAGAACTATTTTTGCCTATGCTCCGTTCGAGGCGGATATTGTCGGGACTGATAGCGGAGTTGTATACACGAAAAGTAAAATGAGAATCTGGAATTACATATCGGCAGTTCTTGCAGCCATAATAGGAACCGTTATTCTTCAGGCATGCGAAAAAGTTGAGGCTGAAGAGATTACATACGAAGAGAAAGAGACGACCATAGTTATCTACATGGTTTCCAACAATGACCTTGCGGGCACGGCGGTCAACAATATCAACAAAATCTTAGAGGGCTATATACCTTCAGACGGCAATCTCGTTGTCTATTCCAACAATTTCAACCTTGCGACAGGAGAAAAGCTCGGTGAGCCGATGACCCTCGTCAACCTTTTCAAGGATGAAGGCGGCAAGATTATCAGAGATACTATTATTGACAGATTCCCAATCAGCAACTCCGCTACAAAAGAGAGGCTGAAAAGCGTTCTGAGTGTTGTAAAGACGACTCTTCCGGCAAAGAAATACGGCATTATATTTTGGTCTCACGCAACAGGATGGCTTCCAAGCGGATACTATTCAAAAGACACCGATGACGATGCTATTGAGACATCTTCGGACAAGTATGCTGGTCATTTCGACCCATACGCCGGCATGGTTAAAAGTTTCGGTAAGGAGGGAGATACTGAGATGCCGATTACAGACCTTGCCAATTCAATCCCGTATAAAATGGAGTTTATCGCTTTCGACGCATGCCTTATGGGGGGAATCGAAACAGCTTATCAGCTAAAGGACCTATGCGACTACTATATCGCAAGTCCTGCTGAAATACTGGCGAACGGATTTCCATACGAAACTGTTATTCAGCCACTTTTCGAAGAAGACTATACAGCCGCCACAAAAGCGGTATACGACTATTACGCAGCCCAGTCAGGAGATTACAGATCGGTCACAATATCACTTGTAAAAAGTTCCGCACTTGACGAAGTCGCTACCCAAGCCAAAAGGATATTTGATTTGTATCGTGACAATGTCGCCACATTGGATGTGAGGTCGATCCAACCTTATTTCAGGTATAATAAGCATTGGTTTTATGACATCAAAGACTTTATGAGCAAGCTGGCCGGAGAAGACGCAGAGGCCTTCAACGAAGCGTTGGACAATGCTGTTATAGCAAAATACACCACGGGTAAAATGCTCAACCTGAATATAGATCCCGCAAGATTCAGCGGTATATCGACCTACATAAACAACCCTTCGAACGATGAATTGGATGCCTATTATCAGGGACTTGAATGGGATAAGGCGGTCAATATGATAAACGCACCAGACGCCCCGTCCCTCTGACCAGGCAATTACGATTTTGTTAACTCTTTATAAATCAGCGGAAGCTGATTGTCACCCCCTATTCCAATAACTTTACGATATTGGTCATAAACAGTTTGACTGACATGGCCAACAGGATGATACCGAAAAACTTACGTAGAAGGTAGATTGTTCCCTTTCCGAGAGCCCTTTCCAACCAGTCGATTTTCCTCATTACGATATACACCACTATCATATTAAGAGCGACTCCCACTACTACATTGATTACTTCATACTCCGCTCTTAAAGAAAGCATAGTCGTAAGAGCTCCCGCACCCGCAATCAACGGAAATATGAGCGGAACAATCGTAGGAGATCCGTTAGGAGAATCGTTGTATTTGAATATTTCTATACCGAGGATCATCTCCAACGCAAGCGCGAATATTATCAATGCGCCGGCCGTAGCGAATTCTGTAATGGAAACTCCGAAAAGGGCGAGCATACCGTTTCCCGCAAAGAGGAACACCATAAAAAGCAAGAACGAACCCAAGGCGGCCTTGGCAGGTTCTATCTTCTTCCCTTTTGCCTTCAAATCCATTATAATCGGTGTAGAACCCGATATATCTATTATAGCGAACATCACCATAAAAACGCTCGCTATCTCTCTAATACTAATCCCCATAATAACAAAAGTTATTTTGTAAAAATAAGA
>CAMGTS010000142.1 GCA_946062035.1 uncultured Bacteroidales bacterium | reverse complement strand
ACACCGGCTATACACCATTTTTGGTGATGCTCATTATCACGTTCGGACTCAGTGTTTTGAACCTGTTTCTGATTCACCACAGAAACCTTCAGCTCAGGCTTTGCATCTACAACACGATAATCCTGCTCGCCCTGCAAGGATGGATCGCCTATGTCCTGATAAGCATAAGGAGCATGATCCGCAGCTTCCCGCTCTCTTCGATTTTTCCTCTTATAGCGGCGATTCTCACTGTTGTAGCTATCTCGATGATGCGCCGTGACAAGGCTGTCTCACAGCTCGTTGATGTACTCAAGAGGCAGAAAAAGAACCGCAAGATCAAGAACTTGAGGCCAAACGCTCAGAATTAGACAAGGAGATTGAAGTATATCTGAAAGAATTGGGGATTGTTGAATAAGTTTTTATTTGCAAAGTAAATTCCGAATAGCCACAAGTATTTGATTATCAAATGGATTTTATTTGCAAAGTAATCAGATCAGCCCCGTAAGTTCTTCAACTGAATTGAACGGGCGGATATATTCATGCCAGTCGCCTCTGAGCACCCCCTTAGAAGAGAGGTCGTCCAAAAGGGATATGACCGAGTCCCAGAAACCGTCTATATTGTAGAGCAACACCTTCTTATAGTGGTATCCTATAGTAGAGGAGGCCGCCATAGAGAAGATTTCATCCAATGTTCCGATTCCGCCCGGAAGGGCTATGGCGAGGTCGCATCTGTCGAGCATTATATCTTTCCTTTCGCTGAGATTACTGCACAGAATTATCTCATCCATAGGAAAATACGACTTACCGCCTTCTTCTATCAAGGACGGGACAACACCTATGATTCGCGATGTTCCGACATTTGAGCGGGCAGCGGCTTTTCCGCAGCTTTCACGTGCCGACAACACCGCATCAGCCACTCTTTTCATCAGCCCCATTGCGCAACCGCCGAAAACCAGGTTATGCCCACACTCTGCAATCCACCTGCCAAGCTCATCTGTTTCATGTGCATAACGTTCTACAACAGAAGCGTTTGCAGAGCAAAAGACAGCTATATTCAATCCTTTTTTCACGCTACTTTTTCAGGCAATATTTGTTGATAACACTATAGGCATCCTCTACTCCCAACTCTCCGGCCTTACTCATATCGAGACATCCTTTCTCATTATCCTTCAGGAAGATAAGTACGAGTCCCCTATTGTAGTAAGCCTCAGCAAGAGATGGATAAAGCTCTATCGCCTTTGTATACTGTGCGATAGACTCAGGAAGGTCGGACGACAGGCAATAAAGGTTGCCAAGATTATAATACGCATAAGGGAAATCCGGCATCAATTGAGAAGCCCTTTGCATATCGTGAATCGCAACCGTATAGTCATATTGCGCATATTTTTCCTGAACTCTCGCCCTTGCGGTGCGGGTGTTATCCAAAGTAAGGGTCTGCACGTTTCTCTCCATTGAAGAGATAAAGTCAATCATTTCAGCATGCAAAGCCCCCCTGTTGATATATAGGAACGGATTATCAGGCTGGGCCTCGATAGATTTATCATAATCGGCAAGCGCCTCGTTGAATCTGTTTCCAAGCGACTCTACCAACGCTTTGGAGAACCTCAACGAAGCTATTTTACGGGCATCCTCCGCACTTCCCTTGGAATGTTTTTCCGCCCTTTCCAATCGCTCAATCAGATCATCTTCAATATTTTTAGACTTGGAAGAAAGTTCAAAAGAAGTTGAACCCTTAAGAGTATTGAATTCTACAGGAAGAGGTACGTTCTCGATGAAATCATCCAAATCAGCATCTTCCCAATTGCTCTGGAGTGCGTAATACTCCTGTTTGTTATCAGTCAGATTAAACTTGAACAAAGGCTTAAGCCTTATATCCACATCCCTATACTGCAAAAGTTCGTTGTTTGAAAAATCACGCTTGGCAAAATCAGAGTCAAGGGCTATCATTTCGTCGAACCTCTTTGTGGTATCAGCGAAGTTCCGGGCCGAAAGCGAATCCCTGGTTTTATACCTGTACTCTTTAACCTTCTCAGCCGCAATCCTTTCATCCTGCCGGGCGGAGGTATATTGCCCAAGCTGCATCTTCGCGTAAGAACGGTTCATATAAGCTTTGGCGAAATCGGGATAAAGGCTGATAGCCTGCGAATAATCCTCCATCGCATCCCTGTACCTCTGCAAAGAGAGGTAAACCCCTGCACGATTAAAATAAGCAAGGACATTGTTCGGATTTACCGCTATCACCCTGTCATAATCTTCAAGAGCGTTATTATAATCCCCTATCTGAGCACGTATCAAGGCCCTGTTATAAAGAGTCAGCGCATTACCGGGTTCTTCCTCCAACACTTTATTCAGATCGCTCAAGGATCCGTTTATATCCTTTTTTTCATATCGCAGCAGCGCCCTGTTGAAATATGCGAACGTATTGGATGTATCCAATGATATCGCCTTATTCAAATCCGCAAGCGCAAGTGAATCAAGATCTTGAAGAGCATATATTCTTGATCGGCGTATATATCCCTCTGGATCAAACATATTCAGGTTGATAGCCTTATTGTAGTCGTCTAAAGCCTTGGTTGTATCGCCTATATACAAATATGCCGCACCCCTGTTGAGATAAGCGTCCGGCTCGTTCTTTTCAGCCTTGATGAACCTGTTGAAATCCTGGATTGCCTTGTCGAACTGCTGCGAAAGGAAATATGTTACACCTCTGCTGAAATACAGTCCTGTATAGCTCGGCCTCAGATCCACCGCCTCAGCGAGATCTTTTAACGCAAGTTCATACTTACCTGTCCTGCTGAGGGTTATAGCCCTATAATGATATGCGGGAGTATATATCGGATTAAGCTGCAATGATTTGTTGAAATCCTTCTCCGCTCCGAGAAAGTCACCGAGATTGTATTTGGCGATTCCGCGAAAGAAATACGCATCATACAGAGTGCTGTCCAACTTAGACAATACATTGAAATTATCTATCGCAGCCGCATACTTGCCGTCAATCAACATCTGACGGCCTCTATAAAAGAACTGGTCAATATCATACTGCCCCCATGAAACCAAAGGGGCAACCCACAACGCCGCCAATAAAGCTGTTTTTATGATGTATCTCTTTATCTTCATCGCTCCTATCGTTTTTCGGTTTTATTGGAAACTTTCTCTCTAATCTTCTTGAAAGCTCTTTTGTTGCTTTTTCTTATCTCTTTATCCGACCTTTCGGCGGCCTTTGAATATGTTCCGCCCAACCAAACAGGTCTTGCTATCTTCCCCATAAGAGACTGTATTGCAGCCGCCCTCTTGTTCACATAATTCGACGGCCTGTCCGCCCGCATCCTATATGGATTGGGAAGCGTCGCGGCGATCAAAGCGCTTTGCCTTGATGTCAGCCTATCAGCCGAAACTCCGAACAAATTCTGAGCCGCGGCTTCCGCCCCGAAAATTCCCGGACCCATTTCCGCCACATTAACATAGACCTCCATTATCCTCTCCTTACCCCAAATCGCTTCGATAAGTACCGTAAAATATGCCTCCAAACCTTTACGAAGCCAGCTCCGTCCAGGAAGCAGAAAAACATTTTTCGCTGTTTGCTGCGAAATAGTGCTTGCGCCTCTCAGCTTCTTCCCCTTCTTCGAAGCCTCCATCGCCTTGTCAATCTCAACGAAGTCAAAACCGGAATGGCTTAGGAATCTCGAATCCTCTCCCGACATTACAGCCATAGGAAGGTTATGCGAAATCCTGTTCAGACTACGCCATGTCTTATGAGTATTGTATGAAGAATCTCCTATATGCTCTATGCCACGTGCAATCTCCAAGGGGGTAAAATATACCGGAACCCACTTCAACACTAATACCCATGTGAGAGTCACGGCGACAAACCACAAAGGAAGCCTTACAAACAGCCACCAAAGACATCCCCTATGTTTTCCTGATTTTTCTTTCATATAAGCCCGATTCCGCAATGCTGCATTTCCTGCAAATATACTGCAAGTCGAGGGCAGAAAAAGCGCACCGACATTTTTTCTGCCGAGACGCAGCGTATATATGCTATTGTCACAAATATACTGCAAGTCGAGGGCAGAAAAAGCGCACCGACATTTTTTCTGCCGAG
>CAMGTS010000141.1 GCA_946062035.1 uncultured Bacteroidales bacterium | reverse complement strand
TAGTCCCCACGCCGCAAGAGACCGCGCCGTTTCAAGGACCTGCTCACGACTCTCCGCACTGCACGGGCCTGTAATCACAATCGGACGCTGTTGCCCGATGACACCGATATTTATTTTTTTAATTTCCATAACTTTATATGTTTTTATTATCTTTCAACCTCTTTAACGCTTTTGCAAGTTTCTGTTTATCAGCGCACAACGAGATGCGCATATAATTATCGCCGTTGCTTCCGAATATCATGCCCGGCGCAAGGAACACCCCGCTTCCGTAGAGAATCTCATCGCACTTCAATTTGCTCGCCGGCTCGTCGGAAGAGGCAGCCCCTTTGATTTTTCCCCAAAGGAAAAGCCCTTGTTGCCGTGGAGAGACTTCGCAACCAGCCTCCTCTAATATCATGGTCGCAAGAGAACGCCTCTCCTGATAAGTCCTGTTCATCTTCTCATACCAGCTCTTCGGTGCGGCAAGCGCTTTGATTGCGGCAAGCTGCAGACCTTTGAACATTCCGCTGTCCATATTGCTTTTCACCCGCAGAATCCACTCGATGAATTTCGGATTAGACGCCAACATTCCGACTCTCCATCCCGGCATATTAAAAGTCTTGCTTGTAGAGTTCAACTCGATGCAGACATCTTTCGCTCCCTCTATCTCCAAGATGCTGATAGGATTATCATTAAGGATAAAACTATACGGATTGTCGTGACAGATTATTATCCCGTATTTCCTGCCGAATGCCACAAGCTTCTTAAACAGAGACATATCCGCAGGAGCACCCGTAGGCATGTTCGGATAGTTGCACCACATCAGCTTTACTTTATTCAAATTTATCTCCCCTTCCCTGTGACGCTTCTCCAGTCCGGCAAAATCAGGATACCAATTCTTCTTTTCAAGCAGATCGTATTTGATGATATCAGCCCCAACAAGCTCACTTACAGAGGAATATGTCGGATAGCCCGGATTCGGGACAAGGACTCCGTCGCCCTTGTTCACGAATGCCATAGAGATATGCATTATCCCCTCCTTGCTTCCCATCAGCGGCAGAATCTCGCTCTTCGGGTCAAGATCCACCCTATATTTTCTTTTATAGAAATCGGCGAAAGCGGCTCTGAGTTCGGGTAATCCTACATAAGGCTGATATCCGTGCGAATCCTTTCTGTGCGCACAATCGCACAACGCCTCAACTGCGGCAGAGCTTGGCGGAAGGTCAGGACTTCCTATTCCTAAGTTGATGATATCCTTACCGTCAGCATTTAAAGCGGCGATCTCCTTTAGCTTGACCGAAAAATAATACTCCTTGACATTGCCTATCCTCTCAGCCGGAGAGAAGTTAAGACTAACCGACGTTTTGTTTGCCATCTTCGTATTCTCCTAAAATTTGCAACTCGCCTATCAGCGGCGTTATTGCGGATACAGCCTGCCTGTATCTGTCGAAATTATCGAACAACAGGTTTATATAAAACTGATACTCCCACTCCTTACCTACTACTGGAAGTGATTGTATCATAGAAAGATTCATGTCGTAAAACGAAAGTATCGTAAGCACTTTAGAAAGGCTTCCCGTTGAGTGAGAAAGGGTGAACGCAATAGAACTCTTGTTGATGTTTGCAAGGTCTAAGCTCGTAGCGGCATCACGGTTGGCGACAACCACAAAGCGGGTAAAATTACGCTTATTAGTCTCTATCCCGTCCGCAAGGACATTAAGTCCGTATAGTTCCGCCGCCTGCTTCGGACAGATTGCGGCGTGATCTCTAAGGTCGTTCTCTTTTATCCATTTTGCGCTTGCAGCCGTATCGTCTTTTTCCACAAGCTTGGCGTGCTTCAGGTTCTCTAAATATTCTGCGCACTGCATCAGAGCCATAGGATGAGAGTTAACCTCCTTGATATCGTCAAGGCTCACTCCGGGCAAAGCGACAAGCGAATGCTTGATTCTCAACTTGTATTCTCCGATGACTTTAAGATTATAGTTACATATCAGCCTGAAATTCTGAAGCAAGCTCCCTGCAATGGTATTTTCCACCGCCATCAGGCCGCACAACTCGCTGTCTGAGGCGACTTTAGAGGCAAGCTCCTTAAAAGTCTCACAGTCGATTGTCTCAACCTCCTCACCCGCAAAATACTCTTTTGCCGCAATGTAGTGGTTGCAACCTGATATTCCTTGTATAAGTACCTTTCTCATCAAACAAAAAAACCTGCCGTAAAGCAGGAGTCATACTAACATTATCTATTACCATACGAACCCCTGCTCTTACTCGCTAAAGTAAAAGTAATAAAGGCCCACGTATGAAATAATATGTTTCATCATTTTTTCAGCGGTATGCCGTGCCCTCGTGCGAACATTCCCAACAACCCGATGCCCACATGCGCACCGCATTAACCGAAGACAAATATACTATAAATCCGCAGCATTCATCTACATTTTTTAATCTTGTAACAAAATAGTCGCATAAAAGCCCTATTCTAACGCTTGGATTTTGATGGCATTTTCATAACTTTGCCGCACTATGAAATTTTAATAATGACTAACAACATACATACACACAACGATATCAGCAACTTGCAGACGCATATCCCCCAATGCAGTGGTATTTTTGTTATAATTGACAAGAATATTTCGGATATATACGGTAATCCTTTAGATTTTCCCGCAATAGAGATTATCGCTGATGAAACGACGAAAAACATGGAGACCGTCTCGGCAATCTGCGAAAAGCTCCTTGCACTTGGAGCTGACAGGGATTGTTTTATAGTCGGGATAGGCGGAGGGGTGACGACTGATATTGCAGGTTTTGCGGCGTCAATATATAAGAGAGGCGTCAAGTTCGGATTCGTCCCGACCACTCTTCTGTCCCAAGTAGATGCGGCCATAGGCGGAAAGAATGGAGTTAATCTGTCAGGATTCAAGAATATAATCGGAAATATCAGACAGCCCCTGTTTGTATATGAGACTCCATTATTTCTCAAAAGCCTATCACTCAGAGTGTTTCGCGAGGGAGTAGCGGAGATCCTCAAGACTTTCGCCATTTTCAATCCAGGATATTTTGAAACATCGGCGGAATTTTTCGGCAGGATTAATCCTGCGACAATGAGCGATTCCGAAAAAATGCAGCTTGCGGATATAATTGCGAAATGCGCAGGATATAAAGCTGAAACGGTAGCGAGAGACGAATTTGAAAAAGGAGAAAGAAGGCTTCTGAATTTCGGACACACCTTTGCGCACGCCATTGAGAAATACTGCTTAGATAATCCTGAAAAAGAAACACTTATGCATGGTGAGGCTGTCGCTTGCGGAATGGTACTGGCGGCGAAGGTCAGCATGGCGCTCGGCAAATGTACGGAAGAGACTGTAAGCAAGATCACAAACGCCGTAATAAAGGCCGGGCTTCCCGCCGTGTGCGACATCAAGTGCTCAGAGCTTGTCGGCATATTAAAGACAGACAAAAAAGTGAGCGGAGAAAACATTCATTTCATAACCCCTTATGCCATAGGCGACATACGGGACGAATTAATAAGATTGGACAAACTTTTCGAAATAGCGGAAAACATTTAGGAATATGGCAGGAAGTTTAGAAAAAAAATTGTGCGTCAGCATTGGAGAAAAGGATTTCGACAAGTGTATTTCGACCGTGAAACTCAGTGAGTTCGCCGAAATCAGAGGTGATATATGCAACCTTTCCACCGAAGACATTGAGACTCTTATCAACTTCAATCCTAACCTGATATTTACATACAGAATATCGGAAGAGAATGAAGAAACCGCTAAGGAACAGATATTCGCGGCCGTAAACAAAGGTGTCGCATATATCGATATAGAGACCGAAGCGCCTGACAAGTTCATAAAACAGATCCGGGCGGCAATCAACAAAAAACTTACGATGGGAAGAACCAAGCTTATCATATCCCATCACGATTACGAAGGAACACCCGATTTCGCTACACTTAAAAAAATCGTGGCGGACTGCAAAAAACGGGGGGCTGACATCGTCAAGCTCGTCACCACGGCAAACTCTGTTGCGGACGCATCACGTGTCCTACAGCTATACGATGCTAAGGATCTTGCAGTCAAAACATCTGAATTGGTCGCATTCGCGATGGGAGAAAAGGGCAGGTTCACAAGGATAGCCTCTCTCTATAAGGGCGCTCCATATACATATTGTTCCGCCACCAATCCTACAGCGACAGGGCA
>CAMGTS010000140.1 GCA_946062035.1 uncultured Bacteroidales bacterium | reverse complement strand
GCATGAGGGTGTTTTCCGTAGAACGGGGCTTCTATCGCTATAAGGTCCGGACGATACTTGCATATAATCTTCGCCACCTCAGAGAGAATACGCTGTAGGACAAGGAAATGCGTCCCCTCTCTACTCAGATTGACAACGCCGAAATCAATAAGTTCTGGTTTGTTTTTCGTATTGATACGAATGACCCCAAAACCGAGAATTCTGGTTCCGGGGTCAATTCCTAATATGATTCTCTCTCTGCTTTGCATGGGGGAGACTAAGGTTCTTTAATCAAGATAATCGAATCCTGTGAACTCACGCAGTGCTTTAGGTATTCTTACCCTGCCATCATCTGTCTGATGGTTTTCAAGCAATGCCGCCAAAATTCTCGGTAACGCAAGAGAACTGCCGTTAAGAGTGTGGGCTATCTTTATCTTGCCATCATCGTCCTTATAGCGGAGTTTCATTCTGTTTGCCTGATAAGTCTCGAAGTTAGAAACGGAACTTACCTCAAGCCAACGTTTTTGGGCCTCGCTATAAACTTCAAAGTCATAGGTTATAGCGGAAGTAAAGCTCATGTCGCCGCCGCACAGTCTGAGGATTCTGTAAGGAAGTTCAAGTTCCTGTACAAGGCTCTCCACATGGGCTATCATCCCATCCAACGCCGCATAGGAATTTTCAGGAAGCGAGAGCTGTACGATTTCCACCTTATCGAACTGATGAAGTCTGTTCAGACCTCTTACGTCCTTTCCGTATGAACCGGCCTCTCTTCTAAAGCACTGGGTATAAGCGGTCATCTTGATAGGGAACTCTTTTTTCGGAACTATGCTGTTCCTGTATATGTTAGTGACAGGAACCTCAGCTGTAGGGATCATATAGAACTTGTCAAGACCGACATAGTACATCTGCCCCTCTTTATCAGGAAGCTGACCGGTAGCAAAAGCGGAGTCCTCGTTTACAACCAACGGCGGCTGTACTTCAAGGTAGCCCGCCTTCGTGTTTCTGTCCAAGAAGAAAGATATCAACGCCCTCTGGATCTTCGCGCCTTTGCCGAGATATACAGGGAATCCCGCACCGGTAAGTTTCACACCAAGATCAAAATCTATGATTCCGAGATCTTTGGCTATTTCCCAATGAGGCTTTGCGTTCTTTGGAAGCTCTATCATGTGACCGCCCTGCTTAACGACGACATTGTCGTTTGAATCCTTTCCGGCAGGAACATCTTTGCAAGGAAGGTTCGGAAGAAGTACGAGGTCATCCAACTGTTTCTTGCTCAAATCGTCAAGTGACTTTTGAAGTTCAAACGAAGCGGCCTTCAGTTCAGCTACAAGCTTCTTCGCCTGTTCCGCCTCAACTTTTTTGCCCTCCTTCATCAGGGAGCCTATGCTTTTTGCAGCCTTGTTCTGCTCCGCAAGGTTAGCGTCCAATTCAGTCTGAACGCTTCTGCGCTCCTGATCAGTTTTCAAGATGCGCTCTACGATATCTTTTGCATCGAAGTTCTTTACAGCCAGACGCTCGATTACGAACTCCGGCTTTTCGCGCAATAATTTAAGTTCCAACATAATGTTAAAAATAATAAAAAGCGTCCTGACTGCGAACAGAGGACGCTTTTAAATTCTGATAAGTGTGATTCAAAGCAAATCCTTAGTTCTGCGCCTCACTGAAAGGAAGCACCGAGACATACGACTTGCCTTCTGCCTTAACCTTGAAAGATACGACACCGTCAATCAAAGCGAAGAGGGTATGATCCTTACCCATACCAACATTTGCACCCGGATAGTGAACTGTACCTCTCTGGCGGACGATAATGTTTCCTGCCTTGCAAGACTCGCCACCGAAGATCTTAAGGCCTAATCTTTTACTTTGCGACTCACGGCCGTTCTTTGAACTACCTACACCTTTTTTGTGTGCCATAATAAATCCTCCTTAAGCGATAGATTCAATTTCTATTCTGGTTAAATACTGGCGATGACCGTTTTTCTTGTCGAAGCCCTTGTGAGCTATCTTCTTGAAAACGATTACCTTATTACCTTTGAGGTGCTCAAGGACCTTTGCGTTAACCTTAACACCGTCAACATACGGAGCACCTACTTTAACGTCTCCGTTATTGTCTGTCAACAACACCTTATCGAAAGCGACAGAAGCTCCGACCTCATCCTTAAGACGATGTACATAGATCTTCTTGCCTGCCTCAACTTTAAACTGCTGACCTGCAATATCAACAATTGCGTACATAAAACACTATTTAATTGTTTTTGATAGCAAGCGGCCTCAACGGCGCTTAAACGAGCTTGTCTACCTTCTCTTTTCAGGCTGCGAATATAATATTTTTCAAGTTAATGGCAATAGCATGGCAACTACATTTTTTTTAGTTAACTTTGGAGGTTTATAATAATCGTAACATTTATGGATGGTATATCCCCGTTTGAATATAACAGGATAGTAACCGCCGAGCATTTTATCGGTCGGGACAAGGAGGTGTCCAAACTCAAGACCCTCATCAAAAGCAAGAAAAACGCCTTGCTATATGGTCCGCCGAAAATCGGCAAACGCTCTATCGTATTCAACGCTCTTACCGAACTCCAAAGAGAAAATGTCGCCATAGAGATTTGTACGATCGATATCTTTAACATAAGGAGTTTGGAGGGCTTCCTTATAAAGTTGGCGACCGTCGTATTGGATCACTTCGCTGAAACGGAACAAGAGAAGGAGTACCTTTCACGGACATATATAAAAGATATCGAACTCGATACAAGCAAAGGATACTTGCTGCCTGAAAGGCAGGTAAAACATCTTCTCGAATTTCCGGAATGCGTCGCGGAGGAATACAAGGTCCATCTGATTATCTATATGCAGCAGTTCCAGGATATCCTGCTGTTTGACAAGCCGTTAAAGGCCATTTCCCTCATAGAGCAGGCCTTTACGAAAACCCGGAACATAAACTTCATAATTGTAGGTGACAAGCGTAACGCGATGGATTCCATCTTCGTGGAAAAGCAGTTCTTCCGCAATTTAGTCACCAACATAAATATCAAGAACATCAGCAAAAAGGTGTTCTGCGAATATATTACGGAACGCTTTGCGGCATGGGGCAAATTCGCCGGAACAAAAGAGGCCGGAGAGATATATGATGCCATGGAAGGCGACCCGTGGTATATCCAGCATCTTGCCGAAATATGCTTCCTGCTTACAAGGGACAAACTGACTTCGGATATAGTCGAGAGAGGGCTGCAACACCTCATCAGCATACACGATTATGAGCTTCATAATACCGTTTACGGGCTTAGCACCCATCAGATTCATCTGATTAAGGCGATTTTGGACGGGGTAAGGAAATTCAGCAAGACAGATATTTTAGAAAAATACCACCTAAACTCTTCGGCGAATGTCAACCGTCTCAAAGAGGCTCTGACAAAGAAGGAAATCGTAACCTTTACGAACAAGAACCTCATAGAGTTCAACGACACCTTGCTGAAGATGTGGCTGAAAAAATATTTCTTCTCATGAGCAAGAAGATTGTCATTTTAAGCGGAGCGGGTGTGAGTGCCGAAAGCGGGATAAAGACCTTCAGGGACAGCGACGGTCTATGGGAGAACTATCGTGTCGAGGATGTCGCCTCGATAGACGGCTGGCATAAAGACAAGAAGCTCGTTTTGGACTTCTACAACGCAAGAAGAAGAGAGGTATTTAAAACGGTTCCAAACGAAGCCCATAAAAAAATCGCCGCATTAGAGAAATATTTTGAAGTGACGGTTGTCACGCAAAATATTGATAATCTCCATGAAAGGGGAGGAAGCAGTAATGTCATCCACCTTCACGGAGAGATCACCAAGGCCCGAGGCGAATACGATGACTACTATTCCGCTTTTGAAATAGGAGACAGTGATATAAGATTAGGTGAGAAAAGTCCTAATCCTAACGGGGGGCAGCTCAGACCTCACATCGTATGGTTTGGAGAAAATGTACCGGAACTTGACCGGGCGGCGAAAGAGGTGATGGATGCGGATATACTTATAATAGTGGGGACTTCGCTCGTTGTGTATCCTGCGGCAGGACTGGTGCGCTACACCAAACCGGAATGTAAAATTTACCTCATTGACCCTAAAGAGGTTAATGCAGGCATAAGATGCGAACACATAAAAGAAAAAGCGACTGTAGGGATGAACAGGCTTTTCGATGAACTTACGAAGAACGATATATAAACAAAACCAATATTTATGAAACTTAAGTTATTATTTTTCTCAAGCAGTTTTAAATCACCCCAAAGGGGAGGCGA
>CAMGTS010000139.1 GCA_946062035.1 uncultured Bacteroidales bacterium | reverse complement strand
ATAGTTTGCGTATTCAATATTCTCTGAGTCAAGTATATTTCTAAGTTGTCCGTAAACGGAAAAATTTTTGTCGATGGAGTACTCTCCGTAGAAGTTCCAGTTTAGGAATGCAGGACTCTTTACACCAAGAGTGTTGGTGAGCTGAGGAGCTTTTGAGCAGTATGTAGCGTTTGTGCCGACTTTGACTCTGCCCCTGAAATTATACTCCGCGAAAACATCGGCCTCCAAAGGTGAGTATCCGTATGGCCGCTCCGCTGATAGTACCATGTTTCTGAAGCGTTTTTTCGACTTGTCGAAGTATGAATACTTCGCTGAAACCCCCATGCTGAAATCTTCGGACTTGTAATTCAGTTCTCCTCCGAAAAGCAACTCTACATGATTGGAGTAGGCGAGGTCGAGGGCCGAGTAATCATTGATGTCTACGGCTTGCGGGGCTACCAGTTGGGCCATGCCTTTGCGGTTCGCATATCCGCCATAGATGTTGTATGTGAAGTTGCGGCTTATACTTCCCCTGAGTCCGATCTTGCTGTCGGTTAAAATTGCCGTGGACCTCATGTCCGTCAAAGGGGATACGACGCTGCACTTTTCCAGTAATGAAGAGTAGTGATTAAGGTCGTTGCCGCCTTCGGCTGTCAGATACGCCCACATCCTATTGTCAATCAGGTTGTAAGTGATAGAAACCATAGGCGAGAGCAGTGTGTGCTCACCGTCGTACGCATCCTTGTTGTTGAAGTCCAAAGAGAGTCTCGCACCAAGATCCAAAGCCCAGTTACCTTTGGTAAAAGTGTATGAAGCGTACACCCCGAACAGACTATGATGATAGTCTTGTACTTTGTCGTAGTATGCTGATTCAAAATCCACTCCGATAGTCGCATTTGAATATTTGCCGGTAGACGGGCCACCCTCTATTTTCGCCTTTATGTAGTTTTCCTCCAATTCCGGAGTTATCCTTTGGATGCCGGTATTCAGGAAATAGGCGGGAGACAATAACTTGGCCTTATCGTAGGTTCTTGTGTATGAAAGATCAATATTATAATGGAATTTATCCTCCGAACCGTCTCCTGCGACCGAGTTGATGCTGATGTTCCCTCCCATCTGATCGAACGAGTGCGAGAGGTTGTCTTTCATGAATGAGCCTCTTTTGAGATGCTCTTCAGAAGCTAATGGATATGAACGGGTATTTGGCGCGAATCTGTATTCAGGAAGTGATTCGGCAAAAAATCCGCTATATGTGTCGTGAGATGACTTGTAGAAGAAATCCGTATTGAACGAACCTTTTTTCCACTCTCTTCCGTAACCGAGTCCTAATCCGAAACTTCTGTCAAGCCTCAAAGCTTCTAAACCTGAATCGGTAAGTTTCTTACCATCCGCTTTTGCGATTTCGAAGTCATCCTCCTTTTTGTTGTCATATTCTAACTTTACAAAGAGATTGTTGGAACTTCCGTATTTGCTTTTTGGAAGTCTCGGATTGAAAAACAATGCGGCATCGCTCTCAAGAGGGTATGCCATTCCCGCTTTCGCAAGAAACACCGGGTATTCCGCCATCATTTTGCTTGAGATGTTCTTGCTTGGCAGAGGGGAGAATCCTCCTGCGTTTTTAAACTGCTTCTCCATGATTTCATAGCTGAAATTTGTTTTCAGGTTTTTCAATGAATCCGGAAGAGCCCTCTTTCTTGTGGACTTCGTAACACCTGTAAGGTCGTTCTCAAAATCTTTCTTCACTTCGACGGTGTTCTGTGCCGAAACCGACATCGGCAGCAAGATCACCGCCGCTATAATCAATCCTATTTTTTTAGTATATCTCATAATCCTTAGATTTTTACTATCGTTTTCCTTCCGCCTGCCTTATCTTCTCGACGACAATGCCTTTTATATCGTCGTTGCCATCAGCCGGTCTGTAATTGTCCCGGATACTCTTGTATGTCGCCAAAGCTTTCTCCTTGTCACCTCTTTCGATATAAGAATCCCCTAAGAGTATGAACGATTTGGCGAGCCAGTACGAGCGGATTCGCTTTTTTTCAGAAAGGGTAAATACCTGTTGCTCTACCGAATCCATATCGCCATCATCAAAACTTTGTTTTACAATCAGATATGAGGCTTCAGAACCTTCTTCCGATGATGCGTTTTCCGCAGTCTCCCTAAGAACTTTCAACGCTTCGGTTTTGTTGCCTGTTGAGAGAAGGCTTTTGGCTTTCATGTACAGGATCTGACTGCGTGTATTGTCCGCAAGTGAGTCAAGTGACAATGCGATATCCGCACTCTCAATTGCCTTGTCGAATTCGTCGAGAAGGTACTTGCACCGCAGATATCCGACGTATGACGGTATCTTGTAATCCAAGACCTCGGTAATGTCGCCAAGCTGCCTGTAGGCTTCCGCAGCCTCTTCATATTCTTTCTTTCCGAACATGATTTCGGCGTAGTTTACCAAAGCCGACTCTAAATACGGAGTGTCGTCAAGTCCGATAAGGTCTTTGTAGTACGAGGCGGCCTTGTCTGACTTTTTAAGATTCTTATAACTGTCAGCAAGATAGTATGTCGCTTTAGCCAACTTGCCGCTTGCGGGGTACTCTTCGATGAACTCTTCCAAAGCCTTTGCAGCGGCACTCCATTTTTCCGCAAGATAGACCTGTTCCGCAGAGTTGAAAATGATCTCCTCACGCTCTTCGGAAGTCTTGCCGAGCGTAGCGTTGCTCTGCTTGACATAGCTTAGGAACTCTTCTGGTTTGTCCATTATCTGACTGAGGTTTTCAAGTGCATTAAGAGCCGCCTGAGCCTCAGGCGAATTAGGCCGTGCCAAAATGATTTTCTTGTAATAGGTCTCTGCAGCTGAATAGTCGCCTCTGTTGGAACTGATCATTCCCAATTCCAAAAGTGACTGACAATAGTAGAGGCTGTCTACCGGGTTTTCTATCAGGCGTTTGAAACTTTCCTCGGCCCCTTTTGTGTCGGAACTTATAGTCTGTGTCCTGCCGAGTTCAAACAGCGCTTCGGTGTAGTGCTCCTTATTCTTGTTTTCTGGTGCGGCGGCACGTTTGAGAATCGCGGCTTTCTCCTTGTAGTTGGACATAAGCCCTTGTGCGATCGCACTTTGCAGAAGAGGATATATGCTTCCGTCGTTTGCCGCCGACTCATACATCTCTATCGCACCTTCGAAGTTGCGGCTCATAAAACGACAGTCGGCTATTCGCATCTTGGCCTCTTCTATAAGTGATTTGTCAGCCCCCGGCAGTGAAATATATGTCTTGAACGCTCTTTCGGCCTTTTGCAGATCCTTGAGTTTAAAATAGTTGTATCCGTTATTGAAATAAGAATCGGCGTACTCGTCGCTACTTCTGAACTCCTTGTTTTTCTGAAGGGCGCACAGTATTTTCTGCGATTCGGAGTATTTTCCGTTTCTATAATGACACTCTGCTATCCAGAATTTCGCAAGATTACTCAACGGTATGTTGTATGATTCGTTGTCTGCCGCATTTTGCAGATAACGCAATGCGTTCTTCTCGGAATTCATATCAAGAAGCTCCATTCCTCTGAACAGATTGGCTTTCTTGTAGTTGACCATATCCTCCTTTGTCGGGGACGATATCTTGCCGATAGCCGCGACAGCTTTGTCGTATGCTCTTTTCTTGATTGCGTCGGTCGCTAAGTAGCTATATAGAATGTCGCTTTTTTGCTTGTTGATGTTGTACTTCTCAAGATATTGCGTTATGGCACGGGTGTCTCCTGTCAGCTCGAACTGCAACTTCGCATGATTGAATGCGGCGTCCTCCTTGATACTGCCGTCGAAACTGCTCTGGGACGCTCTGAAAAAAGCCTCTTTCGCTCCCTGTTTGTCGCCGAGTCTGATATCGCACTCTCCGAGATGGTAGTTGGCGCTTTGAGATAGAGAATCGCCTGAATCAGAGATTCTTATAAAATAATCCGCCGCCTCCTTGTACTCCTTTAGCGTATATGCGACGATTCCTCCGAAGAAAATATCGTTTTGGGAGAGAATATCGCTTGCGGATGAATACTCCTTGAAATATTTCATGGCGCTTTTAGCGTCACCTTTGGCATAATATGATTCCGCTATCATTCTCGCGGTGCGGCTCTTATTGTCGTCTTTTAGCTTCTCGTAGAGTTCAGGTCCGTTATTTACAACGTAGTCATACTCTTTCAGCATGAAGTAGCAATCAAGATTGTAGAATTTCGAAGGCTCTCTGAACCTTATATCCGCCGCTGATTGGGTGAAGAGGTCAATAGCCGCTCTGAAATCCTTATTGAGGTATTTTA
>CAMGTS010000138.1 GCA_946062035.1 uncultured Bacteroidales bacterium | reverse complement strand
GTTTGTCTCCCTCCATATCTCTCATTTTTATAAAGCTGTTGACAGGTTCATCCATGCTCTTGGAAACCGAAATTCTTCCGGAGCGGACAAACTGTCTTACACCGAACTTGCTCAGCTCTTTATACAGTTTCTGTGTCTCCTCTTCATTTCCTGTTTTTAGGATGACCGCAAAACTTCGGTTCATCTCGACTATTCTCGCATTGTTGCGTGAAACAATCCCCTCGAAGTCTCCGCTGTTCAGAAGGTTGTCTGTATCAACCTTATACAAAGCTATTTCCTTGAAAATAATCTCATCATCGGTGTAGTAAAACGCCTTGACTACATCGATTCTCTTTTCTATCTGTTTGACGACCTTCTCTATCATGTCGTGGGTCGTGCGGGTGGTTATAGTGAATTTGTGTACCCCTTCCATCGCAGATGCCGATACGGACAAACTCCAGATATTCAGGCTTCTCCTTGTGAAAGTGTTAGATATCTGGTTCAACAGACCAACCTGATTTTCAGAATAAACCGTAACGGTGTAAAGTGTCTCGCTGTTTGTGCTATTCTTTTTCATTTCACTTCTTTTCTGTTGATTTTGATGCGGCATCGCTGTATGTCTCACTGCTGTTCAACATAATTTCTGTCAGTCCTTTGCCCGGGCAGATCATCGGCATGACCATACCCTCCTCAATAACATTTACGTCAAGTATGAAAGCCTCTTTAGAGGCGAGCATTCTCTTCACCGCAGAAGCAAGCTCTTCCCTCTTTGTAACTTTCAGGGCTTCAATGTTATAAGCCTCGGCAATCTTGACATAGTCAGGATTTGACATTCTTGTCTCCGAGTATCTTCCGCCGAAAAACATCTCCTGCCATTGTCTTACGTTGCCAAGCCAATTATTGTTGAGGATGACTATTTTTACCCCGGTCTTTTCCTGCATGATTGTTCCGAACTCCTGCATTGTCATTTGGATTCCTCCGTCTCCGACAAACAGGCACACCTGCTTTTTCGGCTCTGCTATCTTGGCTCCGATTGCAGCCGGAAGTCCGAATCCCATTGTCCCAAGTCCACCAGAAGTGATCATGCTTCTTGTATGTTTGAATGTGGAATATCTCGTGGCAATCAGCTGGTTCTGCCCTACATCAGTAACTATGATGGCCTTGCTTTCGCTTTGGCGTGCAACCTCGGCGACAACTTCTCCCATTCTGATGTAGCCTTTACCCGGATTTACCTCAGGCTCTATGACCTTCTCTTTTTCAATCTCATGGCATACAGAGAAACTCTTGTTCCAAGCCGTGTGCTTTGCCTCCTTTACCGTTTCCGTAAGCAGTGACAGTACTTTTTTAGCGTTTCCGAGAATCCCCGCTTCTACAGGAATTATCTTGCCGATTTCAGATGGATCAATGTCGATGTGTATGACCTTGGCATTGCGCGCATAAGATGAAACCTTACCGGTAACCCTGTCATCGAATCTCATTCCTACCGCAACAAGGACATCGCACTCGTCTGTCTTGATGTTTGCGGCGACGCTTCCGTGCATTCCTATCATTCCATGGTAGAGAGGGAAGTCAGAGGGCAATGCGCTGAGGCCAAGCATAGTGGAACCTGCCGGAATATCGGTTTTCTCAAGGAATGCGGCAAGCTCCTTTTCCGCATGACCGAGGAGCACTCCATGTCCGAACACGCAGAAAGGTTTTTTAGCCGAATCAATGAGTCTGACCGCCTTGTCGATGAGTGAGGCATCAGGCTCAGGTTCGGGAATGTATGTTCTGATGAACTTGCATTTTTTATAGTCGAACTCAGTAAGTCCTATCTGTGCGTCTTTTGTAAAGTCGAGGACAACAGGTCCAGGACGTCCTGTGGAGGCGATAAAAAACGCTCTTGCAACAGCCCAAGCTACATCTTCCGCTCTTCTTATCTGATAGCTCCATTTTGTGATAGGGGTTGTAAGTCCTATAACGTCGGTTTCTTGAAAAGCGTCTGTTCCAAGCATCGCATTAGGAACTTGCCCCGTTATGGCGACTACCGGAGTCGAGTCGACCATTGCGTCCGCTATGCCTGTTATGACGTTAGTAGCTCCTGGGCCTGAAGTGACCAATACAACGCCTGTCTTTCCTGTCGCCCTTGCGTATCCTTGTGCGGCATGCACCGCACCTTGCTCGTGGCGGACGAGGATATGCCTGAGACTCTCCTTGTAACCATAAAGAGAATCAAAAACCGGCATTATCTGTCCTCCAGGGTAGCCGAAAATCGTGTTGACCCCCTCGCTTATCAGCGACTTTATGAGCGCTTCCGATCCTGTGATTTTTTTCATGGCTCAGTTATTCTATAATTCTTACCGCTCCCTTGTCTGCAGAGCTGACAGATGCGGCGTATGCTTTAAGACTTTTTGAAACTTCTCTTTTTCTGAAAGGAGGAGTGAACGCCTTCTTTCCTCTCTTTTCCTCTTCGACCCTTCTACTATTGAGCTCCTCATCCGTAAGTTTCACATTAATAGAACGTTGAGGAATATCTATCTCTATAATGTCACCATCTTTGAGTAAACCGATGTTTCCGCCGGCGGCAGCTTCCGGAGAGATGTGTCCGATGCTGAGTCCGCTTGTCCCTCCGCTGAAGCGACCGTCGGTAATAAGGGCGCACTCTTTTCCCAAGTGCATTGACTTGATGTATGAGGTGGGATAGAGCATCTCCTGCATTCCCGGCCCTCCTTTGGGTCCTTCATATATGATTACGACAACATCTCCGCTTCCGACTTTTCCCTGTAAAATTCCGTCGCACGCACTTTCTTGAGAATCAAAGACTTTAGCAGGGCCGCTGAATTCCATGATGGACTCATCAACCCCTGCGGTCTTTATGACGCATCCGTCCTGTGCTATGTTGCCGAACAGGACACCGAGCCCGCCGTCTTTGGTATATGCGTGCCCTAAATCTCTGATGCAACCGTTGTTTCTGTCGGTATCGAACTCTCTGTAGTAATTTTCCTGAGAACCCATCTTTGTTGTCCGTGTAAATCCCGGAGCGCAAGAGTAGATGGTTTTAGCCTCTTCTTTGCAGTTTTTACTGTCGATGCAGTAAGAGTCTATCTCTTCGGCAAGAGTCATTCCGTCTACCCTTTTAAGGCTTGTGTCGACCAAGCCGCCCTTGGCCAATTCGTTCATTATGGAGACTATGCCACCGGCTCTGTTTACATCCTGAACATGATATTGTTGAGTGTTCGGGGCGACCTTACAGATGCACGGAACTTTGCGTGACAGCGAGTCGATGTCCTTCATTTTGAAGTCCGCCCCCGCCTCATTCGCAACGGCAAGGAGGTGAAGCACAGTATTTGTCGAACCACCCATGGCGATATCCAAAGTCATTGCGTTCAAGAAGGCTTCTCTGCTTGCAATGTTTCTCGGCAGTACGCTCTCGTCTCCGTCTCGGTAATATTTATAGGCGTTTTCAACGATAAGTTTCGCCGCCTTTCTGAATAATTCTATTCTTTCCTTGTGAGTCGCCACAATAGTACCGTTACCAGGTAAAGCCAATCCAACAGCTTCTGTGAGACAGTTCATAGAGTTGGCGGTAAACATCCCGGAGCAGCATCCGCAAGTAGGGCATGAGCTTTCCTCTATTTCGGAAACCTCCGCATCGCTTACTTTTTCATCGGCGGATTTGACCATGGCATCTATAAGATCAAGGTATTCGGTCTTTTCACCATTAGCCCTCTTTCCCGCTTCCATAGGTCCGCCCGAAACGAATACAGTAGGTATATTAACTCTCATGGACGCCATAAGCATACCCGGAGTTATCTTGTCGCAATTGCTGATGCAAACCATCGCATCGGCTTTATGTGCGTTGACCATATATTCGACACTATCAGCTATGATGTCTCTTGACGGGAGCGAATACAACATACCGTCGTGCCCCATGGCGATACCGTCATCAATAGCGATGGTGTTGAATTCCGCGGCATAGCAACCAAGTTTTTCAATTTCATTTTTTACTATCTGTCCCACCTCGTGAAGGTGCGTATGACCGGGAACAAACTGGGTGAAAGAGTTGACAATTGCGATAATAGGCTTGCCGGTCTGTTCCTCTTTCATTCCTGTCGCTCTCCACAAAGCCCTCGCTCCGGCCATTCTGCGGCCGTCGAAAGTGACGCTGCTTCTAAGTTTGTTTTTATAACTGCACATCTCGTTTATGACAATTAAAAAAACCTTCACCGTTTCCGGGAAGGTTTTTCAGTTGTATCCTTTTGCTTATCAGTTACATACAAAAGCCTTCCCGGTCTTATGACAAATCACAAGCACCACAAT
>CAMGTS010000137.1 GCA_946062035.1 uncultured Bacteroidales bacterium | reverse complement strand
AGCATATAAACTTCTGTGAAATATACCTGAAGTCGAACGCAGAGCCAAACTCGTTTGAGCTATGCTGAGATGCAGCAATTATATGACGAAGTCTAAAATAAACTGCAAGTCGAGAGCAGAAAAAGCGTACCGACATTTTTTCTGCCGAGACGCAGCGTTTATATGACGAAGTCTAAAATATTCTAAAAAGCCTATTAGTACAGATTTCGGATATCTAAACCAATTTTGCACAGATTCAGAGCATTAGGATTTTATCATTTGTCACTAAATGCTTAATATTGCATTTGCATTTACCGGGGCTTGGCGTGACCTTGCGAAAGGCGAGTGTAATATAAAAGGGAGGGGATTTGTTGATGAGCAAATTATTCAAATACGAAAAAGCGGTAAATTCGCTTTTATATGCTTTGCAAAAATTAGGCGGAAAAACTGATATGCATAAGCTCTGCAAGATTCTATACTTCGCAGACCAACGCCATTTGTCAAAATACGGACGAAGTATAACCGGAGACTCGTACATTGCCATGCAGTTCGGTCCGGTTCCTTCGTATGTAGATGATATTCTCAAAGCCCTTAGAGGAGACAGTTTTTTTTCATCAAGTAATGAAATAGAACCTTTGAAAAAGTGTATGGTTTTTGAAAACCGCTTCATTATCCGCTGTCTTAAGAATCCCGATATGGATGAATTGTCAGTATCTGATATTGAGTGTCTTGATTATGCCATAGAGATTTGCAAGAACAAGAATTTTGCGGAACTTACAGAGTACTCCCACGGATTAGCTTGGAATAACACTCAAAAGGATCGCACCATTTCCGTAAAGGACATTTTGCGTGAAGTCGGTGATGATGAAAGCTATGTTGATTACATTGCTGACAATTTAAAACTCCAGTCTTCGTTCTTATAATGGAATTGCCAGTCGAACTCTTGAGACAAGGCATAACCCGTGGTTCTGTCTTGTTATCAGATTGCTTTGAGGATATTGATCACGCAAAGTTTTTTGCGGTAATCGGAATTTATGAAGATAGGATCGCCGGATTCTTTTTTATTAACTCACGCATTCATCCCATAATTCAAGCAAAACCTAAAATGTTTGCGATGCAGTATTTGCTAAGGAAAAATGACTACGATTTTTTGCGTTACGATTCTTTCCTTGGAGCCAACGAACTTCAAACACGTCTGATTTCCGTTTTAATTGATTCAATGCAAAATGGTCAGACATCTATAGTAGGTCAATTAACCGAAAAAGACTTGAGTGCGGTGTTAGAGGCATGTCGCAACAGCGAACTCTTTACCGCCAAAGAAAAGCGCCAGTTCTTTTATTAAAACAAGCGAATCCGCTGTATGTGTGAGATTTTGCCTACCTTTGAGGCGAGAGCCATTCTAAAACGCATTCAACTATGACTTCACATAGCACTACCCTACTTACAAAACGTTCGATATCCATTGCCATAGCCGCCATTCTTTGCCTGTTTGCGACAGGTCTGCACGGACAGAATACAGTATATCTCAACGCATTCAAGCCTGTCAGGTCACATGCATACACTACCGCAAGAAATATGCTGTACGGTACAATGTATTTGGGCGGAGTACCATATAAAAACGGATTCAAGTTAGCGACTACATACGGGCCTAAGGTGATGGGCTATACAGAGTTCAGCCTTAAGGGCAAGTACAAGAGTATCAACTTTATATTGGGATGTGCACAGGCCGAGGCCGTAGGTTTGGACAAAGGAATTTTCGTAATAAAGGCTGACGGAAAAAAGATTTTCGACAAGTTGGTAAGTTCATTCGGAGTGCCTGAAAGGGTCAGCTTGGATATTTCTGGAGTAGACATTCTACGTTTCGAGCTGATAAGTGACGATGTAATCGTAGGAATCGCCGAACCGACCTTGTGGAGTGCGTCGCAGAAATCTCGTGAAACGGGAAAGCTCACTCTTGCGCAAGCCAAGCCGACGATGCTCGTCCGAGACCTGCGTCCATATAAACAGAGTTCTGGGCATAAATGCGTCTCACAGGATGACAAATACAGAGATGCCAGAAACCTTAAAATCAACAGCAAGGCATACACCTCCGGACTACAGTTCAATGCTAACATGGCTCTGATAGGAAATGCTGAGGCTTATACTTTTTTCAATACCGGAGGAAAATACAGTACCCTCAGGTTTACAGCCGGCCCGTTAGACTCAGACGGCGGAACCTTAGGCAGAGGGTGGCTGACAGTAAAGGCCGACGACAAGACCATCTACGAAGGTGAGATAAAGGAGGGAGACCTTGCGAAAGAAGTGACTCTCAACATAAAAGGCTGCAAATCATTAGGTTTCTACACGGAACAGGCATCCGGATCTTTGTCAATCGGTGCGGCGGACATCATGCTTTATCCTGAGGGGGCGGCTATCCCGTCAGCGGCAGCGGAAGAGAGTGAGGTCGCAAGCGCTGAGCTTAAGGCTCTTCCTGATGTATGCAAGCTTGTATCTAACATAGCTCCTTATGCCGTAGGCGGAGGAATCAGCCGTGAGAATATGGTATATGACGGTAAGTCAGACTATATCACGTTCTCAATGGGAGGCGTGAAGTTCAACGAGGGACTGATTCTTCAATCGACCACCCATATTCTTGACAACAACACCCGCTCCCATGCGATTTTCAATGTCGGAAAGGAATTCGACTATATCAGCTTTACCACCGGATGGGTCGGAAAGTGCGGAGTTCTCAAAAATGACACCCTTAGAATATATGCTGACAATGAAATCGTTTTCAATCAGCCGCTTATAGCGACCTCTCCTAATCAGCACTACGTCGTGCCTATCAAAAAGTGCAGCAGGCTGATGTTCGAGAAGCGTGGTATAGTAAGCCTTAACCACCCCGCTTTCGGAGTAGCGGACATAGTTCTGTATAGGGGAGAACCTGTGGCCAACGATCTTTTCGTCCATCCAAAGCCGGAATTTCCTGATGAGATAGATCTTATCGATCTCGGCAAGCCATACATTCATTATGTTTCCGTGTATAAGGATCATCAGAACGAACTTATCAAAGACGGAAGTTCTAAGAAAGATTATTTCCAGATGCAGGACGGTTCACGCATATACAAGTGCTTCATCCTCAAGACAAGCGTCCACTTTGACCTTGAAATGGGACCTACAGGTGAGCCAAGCGCGGGAGTTGTGGCGGGAATGATGGGCTCAAGCATTCTCGTCGGTGCAGTTGGAGGGGCGACGATTACCGCCATAAGTCCGTTCGGTGCGTTAATCGCACTTGCCGCAGGAGGAACCGCACATGAATCATCTTGTGCCGCATTCAACATATGGAGGGAATACGATTACATAACTTTTACCGTAGCATGCAGACAGAAGGAGACGACCGACAATATATCGTTCAAAGACAGCCCTATAGACAAGCTTCTCATCGGAGCGGACGGCAACGTTGTCAAGGTAATAGATGTTTACGACACGATGAAGCCTACGACATATACAGTCCCGATAAATAAGGCGGAACAACTGATGTTCTGGCTTCAGTGCGGCAACTGGAATTCAGGTCAGTATATTTTCTACGACTTGAAACTCAGCAAGGGAAACAGCGTGAAGATCTCTGTTCCTAAGGCGGGGGAAGCGGATAATTTAGCTGCGGTAAACGCACCTGTCGAACCGTATATTTTGCCTATAAGCACCGGAGAAAGAGAACAGATAGATTGGTCGGCACCGAAATACTGCGGTAACGACTATGTCGACGACTACTTCAAGAACTGCAAAAAGGCATTCTCCTCAATAGAAAACTTTTTCAAGTCGGTATCCAATGATTATATGACAAGGGCAAGCTTTGTCAGTTCCGCAGACGGTACTACCTACCGCGCAATTACGATAACCAATTCTATAGGAGAGAACTACAGCATCCGTAGCCTGATAGAAAAGAATCAAGGCATAATCAAGACTATCGATGACGCACAAGGTATGTTCACCACATTGGGGCTGAGCAAAGTCAATGCGAATCTCGGATTGGTAAGCCTCGGATTAGACGGGTTCAAATACAGGAAGTTCATAAAGGAGGCATCCAAAGTCACTGATACCTATAAGCAACAGTTACAGACGCTTAAAAAGAACAAACAAACTGAAATAGAGTTACTTAACAGCCTCACCGCATCAGGAGTCACGGTTGACGGCATCGCCTCCGACGACAACAGAGTGTTTGTGAGATAAGTACCAATGTCACTTGAAAAGTTCAGAGTGAGTGCCAAATCTGATTAGCTTTATAATATTTTCTTCTTCATCAAGCCAAATCAGCAAAGTGTCATTTTCTATATGACAC
>CAMGTS010000136.1 GCA_946062035.1 uncultured Bacteroidales bacterium | reverse complement strand
AAATGGCCTGTTCTCCGACTTTCATCTTCTTGTATAGGCCGCGTTCTTCAGGCATCTCTTTCTGGCCGCACCCTCGCAGCGTCTTGCGTCAGGATGCCTCAAACCTTCGTCTGCTGACCTCATTGGAGGAAAAGAAGTCCCTTCTTATGGGAATCGGCGTTGACGAAGTGTGTATTCTCGATTTTACTAAAGAGTTCAGCCGGCTCTCTACGGCAGAGTTTGTGGATCAGTATCTTAAGGAAAAATGCGGAGTAGATACCCTGATAGTCGGTTATGACCATAAGTTCGGGCATAATCCCGAGGAGACTCAGAGTGAGATGATTGAAATATGCAGACATCATGGGTTGGAGGTTATAAGACTCGATGAGTTTGTTTACGGGGGGGAAGTTATAAGCTCCACGAAAATCCGCAATCTGCTGGATAGGGGAGATATCGCTACGGCCAATGAATATCTCGGTTACAGATATGGTCTTAAGGGGGTTGTGGTCTCAGGAAAACATTTGGGAAGGACAATCGGTTTCCCTACGGCCAACCTGCGGCTATATGACCCGCTTAAAATGATTCCTCAGAACGGTGTGTACGCCGTGTTTGTTTCGGTGGAAGGGAACAATTACATAGGCATCTGCAATATCGGCCTGAGACCGACCGTAGGTGAAAGCACCGAAAGGACAATAGAAACGTATATCCTTGATTTTGATGAAGATATATACGGTCTGGATATGAAGATCGAGTTCGTCGGCCGTATCAGGGACGAGCGGAAGTTCGATTGTCTTGCCGGACTTAAAGAGCAGCTTGGAAAAGATACGGACTTCGCACGGAATCTTCTTACTGAGAGTTTGCGCCTTGGGGTTACTCTCAGATAATTTTTTTTCGTACTTTTGTGCACGTAGAGAACGAAAGTGGGACGTGTGGATTTGAGGGTGCTATGAATGTGCTGTCCGCTTCGTTCAATGGTATGATATTTAATGACGAAGGGTCGAGTGTAGGTCCAATACACCGTCCTTCTTAATTTTTTTGTTTTATGGTACAGGGACATTATGTAACGGCAGAGGGTCTTGAAAAGCTCAAAGAGGAGCTCAACCACATGATTACGGTTGAGAGACCCGCAATTTCAAAGGCCATCGGTGAGGCTCGTGATAAAGGGGATCTTTCTGAAAATGCGGAATATGATGCTGCCAGAGAGGCTCAGGGTTTGTTGGAACTTAAAATCTCCAAACTCCAGAATCTTATCGCCAATGCCAAAATTATCGATGAGTCGAAAATCAATACCGATAAGGTAGGAATGCTGAATAAAGTGAAAGTCAAGAACCTTAAAACCAACGCCTTGATGGAATTCATCATTGTCGGTGACACAGAGGCTAATCTTGCCGAGCACAAGTTGGCGGTTTCAACCCCTATAGCCAAGGCTCTTATGGGACACACGGTAGGTGAGGTTGTGGATGTCAACGCTCCTGCCGGGCTGATTAAGTTTGAAATATTGAGTATCTCTCTATAAATCAAAATATTATGGCTTCAATATTTTCTAAGATAATCAACGGCGAGATTCCTTGCTATAAAATCGCTGAGAATGAGGACTATTTCGCTTTTTTGGATATAAATCCTGTTCAGAAAGGGCACACTTTGGTTGTTCCTAAAATCGAAAAGGATTATATATTTGACTACGATCCTGAGTATTACGCAGGTCTTTGGAAATTCGCACAAAAGATAGCCGCTGCCCAGAAGAAAGCGCTTCCGTGCAAAAGGATCGGTATTGCGGTAATAGGACTTGAGGTTCCGCACGCCCATATCCATCTTGTTCCGTTGACAAACGAGGGTGACTTGGACTTCGATGCGAGCAAAAAGAAAACGCTCCCTGCTGAGGAGATGGTTGAAATAGCTGAAAAAATAAAAAAGGAATTATAAGATGAGAAAAGCGGCCATCGCAATAGCGACTTTTATAACAGTCTTGCTGTTAGCGTCTTGCGGCAGTAAGGATTCTGCCGTCATTAAGTGTGGAATCGAGGGCCTGAATAACAGACAGATTGAGCTTACCATGCTTAATGTGGATAAGGTTATACTGGTTGATACCTTGTATACTGATAAGAACGGTAACGTCAAGTTTAAGGTGGAGGTTCCGTATTCTTCTCCTAACTTCTACTACGTAAACTACAATGGCGCATTGTTGGCCTCACTGATTGTTGCGCCGGGCGATAATATCAGATTGTCTGTAGATTCTACTGGTAAAAACCTTGAGATCCAAGGCTCTGCGGAGTCTGAACTTTACAGGGATATCAATGTGGGAATATCGGATGCGCAAAAGAAATTCGATTCGCTGACAGTTCAATTGATCGCCTGCAACGAGGCCGGAGAGACAGAAAAGGCCGAAAAATTAAGACTTGAATTGGGACGTTTGTATGTAAAAGAGAAACAGGCAGCTGTAAGAAGTATAATATCAAACCCTTACTCTTTTACCAATATCATGCAGCTTTACAGGCAGTTTAACGAGAACCTTCCTTTGTTCGCTCAACTTAGCGATGGCATCTACTACAGTCAGGTCTGTGATTCCCTTAAACCGAAGTATCCGTCATCTCCATATATCAAGGCTCTTGAAAGGGAGGTGGTAAGCTTCAATAACAGCCAGGCTCTCTCGGACAGAATCTCGACTGCGGCCGAGACTGCGTTTCCTGATATAGTGATGAATGACGTAAACGGACAGCCTCAGGCGCTCAGTTCGCTTATGGGTCGTCCTTTCATTCTCCTGTTCTGGAGTCTGAGCGATGCTCAGAAGATGCTTAACGCTGAGCTTGAGGAGATATACAAACGCCACAGTGCGAAAGGTTTGCAGATATATTCCGTTTGTGTCGGTACAGACAAGACTTCATGGGCGCAGGTTGTTAAGAGATTGCCTTGGATCAACGTATGCGACGGTAACGGCTCTGAGTCTGTCGCCGTAGCGTCGTACAATGTCCGTCAGGTTCCTTCAATGTTCTTGTTTGACAGGAGCGGTTCTATTGCGGGTAAGGATATTTTCGATTTGGACAGACTTAATGCGGCTGTCGCAAAGCTATAAGAGCTTCTTGGATTTCCCGGGAATAAAATCCTTAAGATAGAAAGGCTGGAAGTAGGCGCAATCCTCTTTCAGCCCTTTTTGTAGGGCACGGTAGGCTTTGATTCTCAGCCCTGAAGCGTGAGGTATCTGTTCTGCGAAAAATGCGTTCTCCGGGATAGTACCCAATTCTTGCTCTAACATTCTGCGGAATTTTTCAGCTCCGTTGCCGGTAAACAGAATCTTTCCTTTTGAAAGTTCCTCTTTATAGCTTCCGGAGTTGAGAACCTTCGCTTCTATTTTTGTAAGTTCTTCGCATTCAGGAGAATAGTTTGCCGTATATACTTCCATTCTTCCTGCGTCTATCATAGGAACTATCGTGAAGTTCTCTCCTTTTTCTATTCCCGCCACTTTTTCCGGCAGTCCCGAATCTATAGCGCACTGCGCTATGACATCGAGAGTACCTACGCTGATAAGGTCTATATCCGCTCCATAGGCAAGTCCTTTTGCAAGTGATGCGGCGATTCTCAATCCCATATAGCTTCCAGGGCCGGAACTTACCGCGACAGCCTTGCAATCAGTTGCTTTTAAACCATGTTCCTGCAGAATCTCTTCAGTGATTTTCGCAAGCAAGGTATCGTGGGCTTTCTGAACTGCGGAGTATTTCTCCGAAATCAGACTCTCACCGTCTGATAAGGCGACAGAGCACGAGTCAGTCGCTGTCTCCAATAATATGATGTAGTCGTGTCCTTGTAACTCTTTCATAAACCCTAAGATTCGTATTTGTCTTTAACCGTTACTCTTCGATGTCTTGACCTTTGATCCGCTTTTTAATGTCTTGCTGATTGCGGAGAACGGTGCAGTGACTATCATTGTTGAGTCGGATAACCCCGAAATGACCTGTATATTAGACATATCCTGAATGCCGGTACGGATTTCGACAGGCTCGACAGTCTGTTCCTGCTTGTTGTAGACAAATACAAATTGTTTCGTTTCAGAGCTTTGTGAGCTGTTGAGATCTTTTCTTGTAGTGATGGAAGAAAGTGGTACGGTCAATACATTCTCAATCCTCGTCGTCTGAATGGTTACAGAAGCGGACATTCCAGGACGGAACGGGGTGGCGTTTTCTTTTGTCAGGTCTTCGTAAGAACTGTTCAATACCCTGACTTTCACCTCAAAAGAGGTTGCGGCATCGGCACTCGTTGCCGTCGCGCTTTTTGATGAGTTGGCGACCTCTGTTACCACTCCATCGAATTTTCTTTCCTGATCTGCGTCCACGGTAATCTTTGCGGAGTCTCCGTTACCGAGGC
>CAMGTS010000135.1 GCA_946062035.1 uncultured Bacteroidales bacterium | reverse complement strand
GTTATAGCATTGCGAAATTAAGCATAATTCGCTCTACTGCAAAGTTTTTATTCAGTATGTTTATCCATAGACACGTCAAATCAATATATGTTTGATTTCATTGTCTTATTCGGGATTCCATCATAACAGTCATAAACACTATCTTTGCGAAGGCTCTGTAAAAGTGACTTCCAATCATGCAAAAATGCGCTCTATACTTCGGTTCGTTCAACCCGCTCCACTACGGGCATCTCGCTATCGCCGAGTATGTTATGCGGCATTGCGACATCGACAGGTTTGTCATGGTACTCAGTCCGCACAACCCGTTCAAGAAGGTCGAGGATTTGGAAGAGCCGGGCAAGCGTTATGAATCGCTGCAGCGGGAAATCGCCAAGTTCAATGAGCGTTTCGCCACAGGACACGTTGGAGCCGGAAAATGCAATAAATTAGAAATCAGCGATATAGAATTTCACCTCAGCGAACCGCTATATACTATCAATACTCTGCATGAACTTCAGAAGCAAGAACCTGATACAGAGTTCCTGCTCGTAGTTGGAAGCGACAGTTTCAATTCACTTCCGAGGTGGCATCGGGGAGAGGAGATACTCAAAGAGTTCAGGGTAATCGTCTATCCTCGCAAAGGATCCGATGTTAGGGCGATGGCGGAAAAATACAACGCAATATATTTGGAAAACGCCCCGTTGAATAACATTTCTTCTACAGAGATCCGCAACGGACATGCCGACAATGGTTTGTAAGTGGTATATTTGCAGCGAGACAGACCAGTCCACCAAAGGCTAAACAGCTTCCGCAAGAAATGAGCATATACCGGACCATAGAACAAACTGAGTTTGAAGATATTGCGAGCCGCATTCTCTACGAGGACAATCACTATCTGATTCTCAATAAGAGATCGGGAGAGATAGTCCAAGGAGACAAGACCGGTGACGAGTGCCTTGCGGAAACTCTTAAAGCGTTTGTAGCCCAAAGGGATTCTAAACCGGGAGCCGTATTCATGGGGGTAGCCCACAGATTGGACAGACCTGTCAGCGGTGCGGTATTATTCGCAAAGACCTCAAAGGGTTTGGAAAGGATCAACGCCCTGCTCAGAAACGGCGGAGTACACAAAACATATTGGGCGGTTGTATGTTCGCAACCTCCTGTAAGTGAGAGCCAATCACAGGACGGATGGACAGGGCTGACCTCATGGCTCTACCGCAATGAGAAGCAGAACAAGACATATATCTATAAAGGTAAAATCCACAAAACTCCTGAAGGGCAGGAAATCGCGCCGAAAGGATACAAGGCGGCAAAGCTCAAATACAGATTCATCAAAGCGACTGACAGATATTTTATAGTTGAGGTTCAGCTTCTTACAGGCCGTCATCACCAGATCAGGGCACAGCTTGCATCAATAGGATGCCCTATCAAGGGAGACCTTAAATACGGAGCGCCACGTTCCAACAAGGACGGCAGCATCTCGCTGCACGCAAGGTATTTGGAGTTCAAACGCCCCATAGGTGACGGGCAGACCATACAAGTCACCGCCCCTCTACCTGAAGAATTTTCCAAAATCGCCGGAGAATTCTAATTCGTTGGCAGTCCGATACAGACATTTTTTGCAGCCGACACCACTTTTACGCATCGACGCTCTTCGATAATCTGACAACTTGTCATAAGTGCATCGCATTCTTGGTCTGGCACAATAATCGTTATTCCCAACAGCGGTTTGAAAACCTTAAACAAGACAAAAAAAGGAGAAAAATATTATGGGAAAAATTATTGGAATCGACTTGGGAACAACTAACAGTTGTGTCTCAGTAATGGAAGGCAACGAGCCTACGGTTATCATCAACAGCGAAGGTAAAAGAACTACCCCGTCTGTAGTGGCTTTCACAAACGACGGCGAGAGAAAAATCGGCGATCCTGCAAAGAGACAGGCTATTACCAACCCTACCAACACTATATACTCTATCAAGAGATTCATGGGTGAGACTTTCGACAGAGTGCAGACCGAAACCGGCCGTGTACCATACAAAGTCGTAAAGGGTGACAACAACACTCCAAGAATCGACATCAACGGCAGACTTTATTCACCGCAGGAGATTTCAGCGATGGTGCTCCAGAAGATGAAAAAAACCGCTGAGGACTATCTTGGACAGAGCGTAACAGAGGCTGTCATTACAGTTCCTGCATACTTTACAGACTCTCAGAGACAAGCAACTAAAGAGGCAGGCGAGATCGCAGGCCTTAATGTAAGACGTATCATCAACGAGCCTACAGCAGCGGCTCTTGCATACGGTCTGGATAAGAAAAAGAATGAGTCTAAGGTAGCGGTATTCGACCTTGGCGGCGGTACTTTCGATATCTCAATCCTTGAACTCGGAGACGGTGTATTCGAGGTTAAGTCAACTAATGGTGACACTCACCTCGGAGGTGATGATTTCGACCATGTTATCATCGACTGGTTGGTTGACGAATTCAAGAACGAGAACGGCGGAATCGACCTCAGCAAAGACCCTATGGCTCTTCAGAGATTGAAAGAGGCAGCAGAGAAGGCTAAGATCGAGCTTTCAAGCCAGACCTCAACTGAGATTAATCTGCCTTATATCATGCCTGTAGACGGTGTTCCGAAACACCTTGTAAGAACACTTTCAAGAGCGAAGTTCGAGGCGTTGGCAGACCCTTATTTCGAGAGATGTATCGAACCATGCCGCAAAGCATTGGCAGACGCACACCTTCAGGCTTCAGATATAGATGAAGTTCTTTTGGTCGGTGGTTCAAGCCGTATACCAAAGGTTCAGCAGATTGTCAAGGAGTTCTTCGGCAAAGAGCCTAACAAGAGCGTCAATCCGGACGAGGTTGTAGCTATCGGAGCGTCTATCCAGGGCGGTGTCCTCGCCGGAGATGTAAAGGATGTCCTTTTGTTGGATGTCACTCCTCTTTCACTCGGTATCGAGACATTCGGCGGTGTCTTCACAAAACTCATCGAGGCGAATACTACAATCCCTACAAGAAAGAGTGAGGTATTCTCTACAGCTTCTGACAATCAGCCGAGCGTTGAAATCCATGTCCTTCAGGGTGAGAGACCTATGGCAAGCGGCAACAAGTCTATCGGTCGTTTCCATTTGGACGGCATCACCCCTGCACCAAGAGGTGTCCCTCAGATCGAAGTTACCTTCGACATCGATGCGAACGGTATCTTGAATGTATCTGCGAAAGACAAGGGCACAGGTAAGGAGCAGAAGATCAGAATCGAGGCTTCAAGCGGCTTGAGCGAGGATGAAATCAAGAGAATGAGAGACGAGGCTAAGGCTAACGAAGCTGCCGACAAGGCAGAGAGAGAGAAGGCCGACAAGCTCAATAGTGCGGACGCTCAGGTATTCGCAAGCGAGAAGAACCTCAAAGAGTATGGCGACAAGATCCCTGCTGACAAGAAGGCAAAGATCGAGGAAGCTACTAAGAAACTTAAAGAGGCTCATCAGGCCAAGAACCTTGCGGAACTTGACAACCTCATCAATCAGTTGAATGAGGCATGGCATGCGGCAAGCGAGGATATGGCCAAAGCCGCAGGAGCTCAGGGCGCAAACCCTAATCCTGGTGCAGGTTTCAACGGCGGTGCACAGGGCGGTCCTCAGAACAATGCCGGTTCAAACAACGGCAAGAAGGACGGCGAAGTAACCGACGTAGACTTCGAGGAGGTTAAGTAAGATAGATAACTATCGATTGCGACAAATAGAAAAATGAGTGTAATCCAATGGGTTATACTCATTTTTCTTTTGGCCGGATTTTGATAGCCATTCGTTATTGGCTGATTTATATCGTATTTTTGCCGTTGTAGCGCATAATTAATCCATGAGTGAAGCACAGAAAATATCGATACGATTCTTTGACGACCGCAAAGTGCGGGCTGTCTGGGACGAGGCGGGAGCAAAGTGGTGGTTCTCGGCAACAGATATAGTTTGCGCCATCAACGATGAGCCGGACTACGTAAAAGCCGGCAACTATTGGCGCTGGCTTAAACGCAAACTGTTAAAAGAAGGCGTTGAACTCGTGAGTCACACTCACGAGTTCAAATTTGAAGCTCCGGACGGCAAACTACGCATTGCTGACGTGCTTGACAGCGATGCGCGAGAGTGTGACCAACAGTTCACATATCAAAAATCTTGTCAGGTCCGCTTTGACTACAAAGATTGATGACCGAGAGATGTTTATGAAAGGTATCGACTACTCATATTATTATGAACAGGAAGACTGACTGTAAACTACATAAGTAATATGGATTCAGAGTATTTAATTATAGAACTTGATTATGGCATCATTTAGACAAAAAACCGATATCGGAATGGCGATGATGATTTTATTCGACATCACTATCATTACAGGCATCATACTTC
>CAMGTS010000134.1 GCA_946062035.1 uncultured Bacteroidales bacterium | reverse complement strand
GTGTAGAAAAAATCTTCAACACAACCGGAAGATGGTCACTTGCGCCACCATTGAAGCGAGGACCAGAAAATGTTCTTTTTATCTTTTCGCCCAAATACTTTTTATCCTCCTCCAACAGAAATGCAGGTTTCAGTGCGTAGACGCTTTTTTTTGTACAGAAAAGCCATTTGTAAATGATCGGTGATAAGGAATCTTTTTGAGTCGCTTCTTTTTCGTCGGCAAGCATTTGCTTGGATATTATGAACTGATCTATGCCCTCCCATCGGCCTTTGTATTTATATGTGCCTCCTGTCGTACTGATTGCTACGAGATTTACCAATTCTGAAGCTATAAGATTTTCTACGGGTTTTGAAGCCGGAGTATCATTGAAATCCCCCATCAGTATAATGTTTGCGTCAGGAGCGATACTAAGAATAGAGTCAACTTCTGATTTTACAATATTTGAAATCATCATTCTTGCGGGCAGAGACTTTTTCTCCCCGCCAACTTTAGATGGCCAGTGATTCACAAACACGTGCAATGTATCCAACCAATCACTACCTTTCCCCAAATATGACGCTCTGCACAGACCTTTGACATAAAGTATTTGACGAGTGCGGAAAGATTCAGCGTATCGCTCAGGCAAATACTTGGTTCTTAATATTTTGAAATCCTGTTCTCTATAAAGGAGCGCAACATCTATACCCCTCCTGTCAGGAGAATCCTTGTGAATGATTCTATAGCCTGAACCGGCAAGCGGTGTTTCAGATAAAAGCGCATTGAGCACATACCTGTTTTCCACTTCGCAGAACCCGATTATAGAGGGGAGCACTCCTATTTCATCTTTAGCGGCAAATATCGTTTTCGCAATCAAATCTCGTTTTGCGGAAAACTTTTTTCGAGTCCAATGCTTTTCTCCATAAGGAGTATATTCATCTCCCTTTCCGAAATAAGTCGAATCTGGCGGCATCCCGTTTTTGAAGTTCCGTTCAGGGAACGGATCGAAAAAATTCTCAAGATTCCAGAACATCACAACCATTAAAAGAAAATACCCGGCGTCCTTCATTTCGTTTACGATTCAAAAAGGAAATTTAATGCGTCGGTTTTTACTCGGCAAGCATGTTACCCGTTTCTTTCCCAAATTGTTTTAAATTTGCGGATTCTTTAAATACAAGATTTATCATGTCTGTAAAATGCGGTATAGTAGGGCTTCCAAATGTTGGAAAATCAACTCTTTTCAATTGTATAAGTTCTGCAAGGGCAGAAGCGGCGAATTTTCCTTTTTGTACAATTAATCCACAAATAGGTTCGACTGCCGTTCCGGATGACAGGTTAGAGACATTAGTAAAGATGGTCAATCCGAGAAATGTAGTTCCGGCAACTGTCGAGATTGTGGATATCGCCGGTCTTGTAAAAGGCGCAAGTAAAGGCGAGGGTCTTGGAAACCAGTTTCTTGCTAATATCAGGGAAACTGATGCTATCTTGCATGTCCTGAGGTGTTTCGATGACCCTAACATCGTGCATGTCGACGGAAGCGTTGATCCTGTCAGAGATAAGGAGATAATAGATACGGAATTACAGCTTAAAGATCTGGAGACAGTCGAGAACAGACTTCAAAAGGTTCAGAAACAAGCGAAAACAGGAGGAGACAAAGAGGCGCAGAAACTGTGTAATGTCCTGGAACAATACAAAGCCGTTTTGGAGCAGGGTAAGAATGCGAGAAGCGTGATTTTTGACAACAAAGAGGATCAGAAACTCGCCAAAGGTCTTTTTCTTCTGACGAACAAACCTGTAATGTATGTCTGCAATGTGGACGAAAAGAGCGCCGCAAACGGAAACGAATATGTCGAAAAGGTCAGAGAGGCGACCAAAGACGAAGGGGCGGAGATTCTTATCCTTGCAGCGAAAATAGAGTCGGATATAGCCGAGATGGAGTCTTATGAAGACAAGCAGCTTTTCTTAGAAGAACTTGGACTAAAGCAGTCGGGTGTCGTCCGTCTTATCAGAAGCGCATACAAGCTCTTGAATCTGGAGACGTATTTCACTCAGGGAGAGCCTGAGGTAAGGGCGTGGACCTACAATAAAGGAGACAAGGCTCCGCAGGCGGCGGGTGTCATCCACTCCGACTTTGAAAAAGGTTTCATCCGTGCGGAAGTGATAAAATTCGATGATTTTGTAAAATATGGCAGCGAAGCCGCATGTCGTGCCGCCGGCAAGCTTGCGACAGAAGGCAAAGATTATACGGTTCAGGATGGCGATATTATGCACTTCTTGTTTAATGTGTAGATTTTATTGCTAAATTTGTAGCCCTTTAGATAAATGACTTTATATGGCAGTTTTAGAGAAAATGCGCGTTAAGATGGGTGCCTTTGTCACCGTCATTATCGCTTTAGCGTTGTTGGCTTTTATTATCAATCCGGAAGATTTACGCTCTGCAATGAGCATGTTCTCATCCAAATATGATGTAGGTGAGATTAACGGGAAAGGTATTTCTTCACAGGAGTTCCAGAAGAAAGTAGATTACTATACTCACATTTATCAGATTACAAGCGGCACAACCGCAACGAATGAGCAGACTCAGGAGATGTTGAACAATTCCGCATGGGAGAATCAGATTACTGAGATGGTGCTCCTTCCTGCTTGCAAGAAGGCCGGTCTGGCTGTCGGAAGCAATGAGCTTGTTGACATGAGCAGCGGGACTGATATCTCGCCTGTAATCGCAAATGAGGCTATCTTCCAGGGAGAAAACGGATTTGACAGCAACAAGCTTCTTGAATTCGTCCAGCAGATTCCTATGGACAAGAGCGGCAATCTCCAGATGTATTGGGACTTTGTCCAGAAGAACATGTCTGACGACAGATTGTTCACAAAGTATGCTTCTCTCTTGGCCAAGAGTAATATTGTCAACAACTTGCAGCTTCGCAAAGAGGTCGCAAACAATAATACCGCCTATAATGTCGAGTTCGTAGTAAAACCGACAATGTTTACTACCGACAGTACTATCAAAGTTTCAAATGAAGAGGTTAAGGAGTATTATAACTCTATCAAGAACTCCCTTGTCCAGCCTGAGAACAGAAACGCAGAATTCGTTGTTTTTGAGGTAGTTCCGTCTGAAAAGGACAAAGCTGAGGCGAAGGCTTCCGTAGATCAGGCATACGAAGAGTTCCTTACTACTCCGGACAAAGACCTCAGAGCTTTCCTTGCAAAGAACTCAGACAGCCAGTATACCAACGTATATGTTAAGGGTGGTGATCTCGCAGGATTTTCAGCGACCCTTGATAATTTCGTAGCGACTTCACCTGCAGGAGCTTTCCTTGAGCCTCAGGTTAAGGAGAACACATATTATGCGGCAAAGATTATAGATGTGGCGAACAGACCTGACTCTGTATTCGTAAAATATATTCCTGCGGTGAGAGAGTCTTTGGCTGACAGTCTTCTTGCACAACTTGCTGGTGGCGCTGATTTCGCCGTACTTGCGTCGCAGTATCTCCCTCAGCAGCAAAACGCTTTGCCTGGTGATCTTGGCTGGATTACCGAGCCTGTCATCGGTCAGCAGCTCCCTGCTGAATTCGGCAAGGTATTCACCGTTAAAGCCGGAGAAACTTTCAAAGTTGAGAGTAGCGGCGGTTGGTTTGTTATTCGTGCTGCACAGACTACAAAACCTGTCAGAAAAGCCCACATCGCAGTCCTTTCAAGAGAAGCTGCGGCAAGCAACGAGACAAACTCTGAGTATTACGCAAAAGCTAATCAGGTTGTTGAGAAGGCCGAGGGTGATATCAAGAAGTTCGAGGCGTATGCGCATGAAAACAACCTTACACTCTATCCTGTAGAGCGTCTTCTCGGCGGTGCCAAGAACATTGTAGGCTTCAACAATGTAAAAGAGGTCAGCAGATGGATTTTTGAGAACAAAGAGGGTAGCGTTTCGCCTATTATATCAGTAAACAACCAATACTTCTTCGTCGCTGCGGTAAAACAGATCAACAAGGCTGGTACGGCTTCTATCAAGTCCGTTTATTCTCAGATTGAATCATACCTGATTCAGAAGAAGAAGGTACAGAAGCTTGCTGATGAGTCAGCCAAACTTGTAGGTGAGAACCCTGCGACTATCGAAGAGGTCGCTACCAAACTCGGCTCAACAGTGAGCACAAAGAATGACATGACTTTCTCAACACTTACAGGCGGACAGCAGTTGGATCTTGACTTCGTAGGAGCTGTCGCAAAGGCCGGTGATAAAGGTGAGATGAATAAGATTCTCGGTCCGGTCAAGGGTCAGATAGGTGTTTACTACTTCAATATTGTCGGAAAAGAGAACGGGGCATACTTCACAGAGAATGATGCCCGCACAAAGAGCAATCAGACAATGTACCAGATTCTCAGCGTCCTTCCTCAGATAATGCAGC
>CAMGTS010000133.1 GCA_946062035.1 uncultured Bacteroidales bacterium | reverse complement strand
ACAACTTCCACATCAGCCAACCCCAAAGAAAGAACAATAAGACATAGACAAAGTAAGGGATTTTTGTAAAAAAAGAGGAACGCTCCGTGTACTTCTCGAACTCAGGGATATCAGCATAGTAATATGCGCCCGCGCCGAAATCCAATTCGTCGCGAAGCCCCAAACGCCTGTACATTATATAGATAGCAATAGCGATGGTTGCGACCGCCACTACGGCTGTCGCAACCATGAAAATTCTTTTCTTCTTACCCACGTTCCGCATTTTGTACGGAAATCAAATTAGTCAAGGACAGGTATCGGGAAGAATTTTCCTGAAAGCAGCACCCATACCGCCGCAAAGGTGAGGACTATATTGAATGACTGCCCTATAATATAGAGCCACAACACCTTACCGCCATGCATCTGTTTTGCGATTTCCTTAAAATTTGTATCCAAACCGATAGAGCAGAATGCAAGGACAAAGCACCAGTTCTTATATTGGTCGAGAACCTTGTTGATGCCAGAAACACTCTCTGAACCGCAAAGAGGGAGAATAATGAACGAAGCAATCAGCGAAGCGGCGAAAAATCCTATAATGAACTTAGGGAAGCGATACCATATTTCTCCTGCGCCGACCTTGTTTGAACCTGCGTTGTTAACATACTTCGCAAAGAAAAGCGCTACCGCAAAAGCGATAAAACCTATGAGAATATTCTGGATTGACTTAACGAGGACTGCGGCCTGCTGAGCCTCAGGGCCTAACGCTGTACCTGCCACTACTACCGCTCCAGTTGAATCTACCGTTCCGCCTATCAAGGAACCTCCCATTATATTGCTCATTCCCAACGCCCTGATTATCATAGGTTCAAAGACCATCATCAGAATCGTGAAAATGATTGATATTGAGACAGCTATAGAAAGGTCGTTCTTTTTGGCGTTTGCAGCCGCACCAGTTGCGATCGCTGCGCTCGTTCCGCAAACGCTCGTAGCGGAAGCAAGGGTTATTACCAATGGTTTGTTATCTATTTTAAAAACCTTTGTTCCCAGCCACCACATGAAAAGAATCACGATCGGGGTAACCACCCATGCGATTCCCAAACCGTAGAGGCCGAACTTGGCGATATTTGAGAACAATACAGAGAAACCCATTATCACAAGGCCGGTCTTGATATAGAATTCAGTCCTGATAGCGGGTTTGAACCATGCGGGAATCCCTATAGTATTGGATATCAGGAGTCCCACAAGCAAAGCCCAGAACGCCCACTCCAAATATCTATTGAGGGTGAATTCAGCTGAAATCAATCTTACGACAAGACCGATTATAAAAAAAAGAATAAAGGCCGGCACGAACTTGCGGACCTTTTCACCCTGAAGTTTAGCGCCGAATGTGAAAAGGACTCCGAGCACACCAAGCGTCAGGAGCAGTTTGCCCCAAAACTTGAAAGATGAAATCTGAGTACCTAACGCAGTCACTTTAGATGTGTCTGAAAGCGTCTCTACGGCGGTCCACGTCGAAAATTTCAGCGCACCAAAATCAAATGAATTTGTCAGTACCGCAAAACAAGCGACCGCTATGACAACAAATCCGAGCCACACGGCGAGCCAATCCTCTTTTTTCCAAAGGTCGGACAGCATGATTTTCTTCTCCATAATAATTGATAAATCAAGTATAGGTTTATAGTAAAACGTTTTATTATTTTCCCGTAAAAAAGGGCTTAACGCCCCATGCGGCAAAGATAACATAAAATCCGCTCTTGTCATTCGTAGCTGAAATTCTCACATGACATACGTTTCCGCGACATCCGTGTAACAACATTGTTTCAGAATTATCAAAGGAAAGAATATTTTGCTATCTTTGCGCCCGTTATGGTATCTCGGCACTTCAAAGAGTGCGAGAAACGTCGGCAACGACGGTTTCGTGAGATTTAATAGGGAACACGGTGAAAATCCGCGACAGTACCCGCTGCTGTAAGTTCCATCGAAAGTTCGGACAACCTGCCACTGACCTATGGTTGGGAAGGCGTCCGGGCGGAACAAGTCAGAAGACCTGCCATGAACGTATAACAAATTGCGCCTACGGGACTATGGGCAAGGATTCTGAGACTTTTCTCATGTGAACGGTTTCGGTTTTGGTCTGTCTCGTATGCCGGTTTTAGGACGTACGGGATTTTTTTTGCCAGACATGGAATTATTACGTTAAACTAAAATTAGAACATGAGAAAGTTTTTATCAATCATCGCCTGCGCACTTGTGGTATTGGCCCAAAGCTGCAGCAAATCTGACGACAAACCGCTAATACCGGTATTTGAGGTCCAAGAAGCGGAAGGGCTACAGATAATACCGGCGGGAACAGAAAAAAGCTACACGGTAAATGCGGAAAATATTGACAAGTGCATCATTCAGAGTCCAATCGGATGGAGTGCCGACTATAGCGATCAGACATTGACCATTTCAGCCCCTGCAGAGGAAAATACAGACGGAGATGCTTCAGGTGTAGTTTCTATATGTGTGACATCAAAGAGCGGGGAAAGCCTGACTGTAAATATAGAAGTCGCTCAGTATGAGCTTCGTTACCTCACATTTGAAGATACGGACACAAAATTCGCAGCATATACTTTAGAATATTGCGGCAAGAGTATCGCCAAATGGAGCGATCTTATCGACGAACAATACGGAGGCCCTCTACTCTACAACGACTACTCTTCAGCCGAATACTACTGGTTTGATGAAAACAACACCGGATTATTCAGCACGCTGCCTTTCGGAGGACCTTTTTGGATGGGAGGCGAGGCTATATCAAACTATTATGACGCTGATTTTAGCGATAAGTCCTATACTGACCAGCTTTGCATAAGCGTAGAGGGTGGGGCTGAAGGGAAGGCCGGACACAATGGTTCGGCGAACTTCTGCGTCCATTTCGGATACAGTAGCTTTGAGGCTACAGGCAACAATGGATGCCTCGTTTTCGCCGATGGTCAGGCAAGGATTATCGACCACATGTACGTAACGAATATAGGATACGGATTGAACTCTTTGGTAAATGGTGACGGATTCAACCATGCGGCGACCCCGACAACTTGGGTGAAGATTATAGCTGAGGGGTATGACGAGAACGATGCCCTCACAGGTACATCAGAGTTTTATCTCTGCAAAGACGGAGTTCCTGTCAATAAATGGAGTAAATTTGACCTTTCATCTCTCGGTAAGGTAGTAAAAGTTCATTTTTACTTTGATGCAAGCGCTGATCAGAGCGGCTCATACGGATTGAACTTCCCTGCATACTTTGCCTACGATGATGTTGCGGTACGTTTTTAACAGATATGACAGCCGCGGAAGGGACTTGCCTGCATGTCTCTTCCCTGCGGCTTTATGAGCATAAGATTTTAAAAGGAGTAAAAATAAGCAGATGAAAAAATTGCGACTGAACAGTGTATTGAATGTCATACTTATTCTTCTATGCGGAGTGGTTACCATTTCCTGCAACAAGAGTGAAACAATTGAGGCGGAAAATCTTCCTGAAATAGTTCTTGACAACTCTTCTGGAGAATATACCGTAACTGTCGGCAACGAACTGACGATTTCGCCTACATATAAAAACGCTGCCGGCGCAGAATACAAGTGGACTTCCAACGGTACAGTTTTAGCCGCGACTCCATCCCTGACAAAGAGATGGGAGGATATAGGACGGTTCTACGTAACAATAACGGTAACTAACAAAAGAGGTTCGGCAAGCGAGGAGTTAGTTGTAAATGTCGTTGAACCGGCGGCACCGGTTATTTCGCTTCCGATTCCGGAAGACGGACTTACTTTAGCGGTTGGTAGCCAGACGGTAATCACTCCCGAATTCACAAACAAAGATATCTCCGGATTCAAGGTCGTATGGAGTATAAACGGCGCAGAGGCGGGAAGCGGCGAATCTTTTACATTCAATGCGGAGAGCGTCGGCACATACAACATAACCGTAACCGCATCAAACAACGAAGGCTCTGATTCCAAGAGTTTTATAATTAAAGTTGTAGAAACGCTTCCAATAAAGCTTTCATTCCCTACCCCATCCTATTTCAGCACATCAACAGACAGATACACATTCCCAGGGCGGCCTGTATATCTGACACCGATTACCGGCACCGCCACACCAGGGACCTATAGCTGGACCGTTGACGGAACAGATGCGGGATGCAACGAAAAGACATTCGTGTTCACTCCGGAAACTCCGGGTGAATATAACATCAGCATAACGGCAGATGGTAGTGTAACCGCTTCTGTAAAAGTAGTTTGCGTAAATGCGACAGAAGATGACAGATATCGTGCGTCAAACGGAAGTTCATCAGCTTTCAGCACAAAGGTTTTCGAATGGGTTCCAGCTCCCGGACAATTCATCAACGAGACATCAACTGGAGGCATGACCGGCAATGAGAACACCCCTGAAGCCGC
>CAMGTS010000132.1 GCA_946062035.1 uncultured Bacteroidales bacterium | reverse complement strand
CCCGTATTTATATTTATCAAGGTTCTTACAGGGTCTCCGAACAAAGTAATATTTGATTTGCATCTATAGCTCTTATTCCCTATAGAACTATCCGATGGCGGCAATCAACAATATGGATAAATTACTTAAACGTACATTTTGTGCAGACGGTACAATTTGTCGAATCTCCATTTCGCTAATTCGACAAAAGATGTCGGGAAACCTCTCTTCACCACATCAAGGGCACTGCGGATTATATTTTTAAGGTTACTTTCGAGGCGAGCGTATGAATAAAGGATGAAAGCATGAGAAAAGAGGAAAACAGACGCACGGCCATTAGGGATGAAGGGGAGATTTCTAATTCCAAAGCATTAGGGGTCATTACCCTAATCGCCATTTTACTTGTATTTCAGATAGCTACGTTTACCCTTCACAAATGCGAAAGAACAACAGAAAGAGAAACCAAGGTATCGGAAGATGCCGCAGAGCAAGGTCGGAACATGAAAGCCGACACAGAGCGTAAGTATATGAAAGAAAGTGCATACAATCCTCAAAAAGATTACGGGAGTTATCAGAACAACGCAGGAAATAAATACTCTAATTACAACAGGGGCAGGAAGCTAATCGAAAGGTTCATTTTTGATCCGAATACAATCACATCGGATAGTCTTCAAGCCCTCGGGCTATCCGAAAAACAAGCGCTTACAATCATCCATTACAGAGAGAAAGGCGGAAGATTCAAGAGAGCGGAAGATTTCAAAAAGATGTATGTTATTGGCGAAAAACTATATGCCGAGCTTGAACCATATATAAAAATCCGGTCCGGCACCGACAAGTACGACAAATCCGTTGAAAGGCGGCCGGTTCTGTTTCGTGAAATGGGAAATGAACTAAGTAAGTTAAAAAAAGACAGCATTTGCGGTCGTACCGCATACTCAAGAAAAGAGATTCAGCCCATAGACCTTAACGAAGCGGACAGCGCAGAACTGGTATCCATAAAGGGCATCGGGCCGTATTTCGCAAGGGAAATTCTCAGATACCGTTCAAAACTGACAAGTTATGCGAGCATCGAACAACTTCTCGAAATTCCGAAAATGAGTGAAGACAGACTTGCGCCGCTCCGCAAATATCTGTTTGTGCATCCGTCAGGGATTAAAAAATTTTCGATAGCGGCCGCTGATTACGATTTTCTGAAACGGCATCCATACATAGGAGCATATACGGCACGTGGAATCCTGCTCTTCAAGGAACAATACGGAGCCGATTCCTGCACACTCGAAAAACTTGTCTCCAACGGAGTCGTCAGTAAAAGTTCCGCAGACAAACTTCTTCCATATATGCGGTAACTCTGAGCAGACTTCGTCATTTATTATCGGTACGCCTCAAAAAATATCGGAATACTTTTTCCGCCCTTGACTTGAAGTTTATTGCAATACTCAAAAAACATTTGTTCAGAATTATCCTATCTTTGCCGGGATGCGGTGTACTAATACCGTAGCGTTTATCTACTTAAACTTTAAGAACGATGAGCATAATCAGTTGTGAGCACGTAACAAAAAAATTCGGAGATTTCACTGCTCTGAAAGATGTCTGTCTTGACATCGAGCCAGGCAAGATATTCGGTTTTCTCGGTCCGAACGGAGCAGGAAAGACCACACTTATAAGAATCATAAACAGAATTACCCTGCCGACAGAAGGCGAAGTGCTGTTCAACGGAAGACCGATGAAACTATCCGATATAGAAAGCATCGGGTATCTCCCTGAAGAGAGAGGACTTTACAAGAAACTCAAGGTCGGGGAACAGGCCATATACCTCGCCCAGCTCAAAGGACTCAGCAGAGCCCAGGCTATCAAGGATCTGAGATTCTGGTTCAGCAAATTCGACATACAGCCTTGGTGGAACAAAAAAGTGGAAGAGCTGTCAAAAGGAATGGCCCAGAAAATACAGTTTATCATAACCGTCCTCCACAATCCGAAACTCCTTATTCTCGACGAACCGTTTTCCGGATTTGACCCGATAAACGTCAACCTCATCAAAAATGAGATAATAAGAATGAAAAACGAGGGATGCTCTATTATCCTCTCCACCCACAACATGGAATCTGTTGAAGAAATGTGTGATGACATTGCGCTCATCAACAAGTCAAAGCTCGTTATAACTGGCGGTGTCGAAGAGATCCGCCTCGCACATGGAAACAATAGAGTTGAGGTGAGATATAAGGCTGACAATCCGGATTCCACGACTGACAAAGTTGATCTTCAGACCTTTATCAATAACAAAGATGGACTTTTCACTGTCGTTTCCACTGAAAGGGAGAAGAATTCATGGCGTTCGATTCTCGAAGTTGAAAAGGGAGCGCCGAGCAAGGCTATAATTTCTGAGCTGATAAACAATATCGATATTATTTCATACCAGGCACTTATGCCAAAAATGAGCGACATCTTCATCAAACTCGTCGGCGAAAGCGGAGGAGCGACATCCCAAAGTTTCAGCGATTTAAAGAACAACAAATAACAGGAGGAGAGCTTTATGAACAAAATTGGAATAATCATATCAAGGGAATATTCTAAAAGAGTAAGAAAAAAATCCTTCATTCTCGGAACAATCCTTGTCCCGATTCTTTTTGCGGCTCTGATAATTGTGCCCGCCCTAATAGCGGTATGGAGTGAAAACAGCGGCAAAAACCAACATATAGCTGTAGCGGACGCATCAGGCGTTATTGCTCAGGAGCTTAAAGACACCGCAAACATATCGTACTCAGTAATTGATTTGGGCGAAGCCGAAAACGTCAAAGAGGATATCCAGAACGATGGAGCATATTACGCCCTTCTTCAGATTTCGCAGCTTGACTCAAATAACAATGCCTCACTCTCTATGTATTCAAAAGAGCAGATAAATATGAATACACAGATGACAGTCAAAGGTCAGGTCAATGATATCCTGAGGTTAAAAAAACTTAAGAGTTATAATATCCCTGAGTTGGAGGTGATTATGGATAATATCACAAACGACTCAAAGATAAAGACATACAAAGTTGATGACAGCGCCAAAGAAGAAAAAGAGACAAGCGTGGTCGCCTATATGGGCATAGGGTATATCTCGAGTTTCATGATCTATATGTTTATATTCATGTTCGGCAGCATGGTGATGCGTGGCGTGATTGAAGAGAAGAACAACAGAATTGTCGAGATTATAATCTCTTCTGTAAAACCAGTGCAGCTGATGATCGGCAAGATCGTCGGCATCGCACTTGTGGCCCTTACACAGTTTGCGGTATGGATCATACTTACTGTCTTGATTGTGACAGGAGCCTCTATCGCGACAGGAGCAAATAAGCTTACAGATACAAAGCAGATTACAGCGATACAAAATACGCCTGGAGCCGCTGCCGCAGTTCAGATGGCAGGCGAGGCTACGGATCTTTCCGTTGATGCGGACGACGAAGATATCGTCAACGAATTCCAGGTCATCTTGAACAGCCTGACGGATATGAATCTCGTAGGAATCGTGGCTACATTCCTCATCTACTTCATTTTTGGATATCTGCTCTATGCCGGAATGTTCGCCGCCATAGGATCATGCGTTGATAATGAAGCTGATACCCAACAGCTTATGCTACCGGTTACAGCTCCGCTTATCATTGGACTTTTCATTATGCTCAACGCATTCCAGAATCCTAACAGCGCCGTTGCGGTATGGGGTTCGATCATTCCGTTCACCTCACCTATGGTTATGGTGGCAAGGTTCGCATACGGAGTTCCTGCATGGCAATACATCCTGTCTGTATCTCTACTCGTTCTGACCTTCCTCGCAATGGCATGGCTGAGCGCTAAGATTTACAGAATCGGAATACTCTCATACGGCAAAAAGGCAAGTTGGAAAGAGATATTCAAGTGGCTGAAATTCAAAAACTAATCTAATCATGAAAAGGAAGCTTCCAATGCCGCTTATGATAGTGGCTCTCTGTCTTTTTTCTATGCAGGCTGTCGCTCAAAATGCGACAACAACTTTGAGCGGAAAAGAGATGAAGAGCAAAGCCTACTCTAAAATCGCATGGGGTACGACAAGAATCGACTCGACTTGGAACAAAAAATTTTGTGAAGACTTCAAGTGTGTTGAGATTGTCGGAAAATACAAGCCTACAGTCGATAAATTGCAATCACCTATCGGCAAATGCCCTGAAGGGCTGACACGTGACTATCCTGAGGGTTCGCTTGGGAACTGGACAGTGGACTTGCTGTACGACTATGCACAAAACTTTTTGGATACGACAGGCCACAAAGGGATGAATGTCGATTTCGCACTGATTAATTCGGGTGGCATCAGGACCGAGATGCCGGTCGGGAATGTCTCAAGATTGGACATCCTTACCATATTTCCTTTTGACAACTACTTGGTTATAGTCTCTTTGCCAGGAAAGAACGTCAGACAGATG
>CAMGTS010000131.1 GCA_946062035.1 uncultured Bacteroidales bacterium | reverse complement strand
CGAAATTTACAAGAGATATCACTTTGCAGGTTCCGGTTGTTTCTGCCGCAATGGACACGGTTACGGATTCGAGTCTTGCGATCGCAATCGCTCAGGAGGGCGGTATAGGCGTTATCCACAAGAATATGCCTATCGATATGCAGGCCGAGCATGTCCGTAAAGTCAAGAGGGCTGAGAACGGAATGATCTATGATCCGATTACCATCAATAGCGGCGCTCTTGTTGCGGACGCTCTCAAAATAATGGCTCAGAACCATATCGGCGGTATACCGGTTGTCGATGCCAATAAGAAGTTGTTGGGTATAGTGACAAACCGTGACCTCCGCTTTGTTGAGAATCTCAAGACTCCGGTGTCTAAGGTAATGACATCGGAAAACCTCATAACAACGACACGCACAGATCTTTCTGAAGCTACAAGATTGCTTCAGAAATACAGGATCGAGAAGTTGCCCGTAGTAGATAAAAATGGTGTTCTCGTAGGTCTTATCACCTACAAGGATATTACAAAAATCAAGGACAACCCTAACGCAAGCAAGGATTCTAAGGGAAGACTTCTTTGCGCCGCCGCGGTCGGTGTTACATCTGACACCCTCGACAGAGTCGGAATTCTTCAGGAAGCGGGAGTCGATGCGGTAGTTATAGATACGGCTCATGGCCATTCAGAGGGAGTTCTTATGACGGTCAAAAAGGTAAGAAAAGCATATAAGGATATTCAGATTGTCGCCGGAAACATAGCGACAGGAGAGGCTGCAAAGGCTTTGGCCGATTGCGGTGTGGATGCGGTCAAGGTGGGTATCGGCCCGGGTTCTATCTGTACGACCCGTGTCGTCGCAGGTGTGGGTGTTCCTCAACTGACGGCGATTATGCTTGCGGCAAAAGCGCTGGAGGGAACCGGGGTTCCTATCATAGGTGATGGTGGAATCAGGTATTCCGGCGATATAGTAAAGGCTCTTGCGGCGGGTGCAAGTACAATCATGGCAGGGTCTTTGTTTGCCGGTGTCGAGGAGTCTCCGGGTGAGACTATTATCCTTAACGGAAGAAAGTTCAAATCATACAGAGGAATGGGCTCTTTGGAGGCTATGCAGCAAGGGTCTAAGGACAGATATTTCCAGGATATGGAGGAGGATATCAAAAAGCTCGTTCCTGAGGGCATTGTCGCCCAAGTGCCATATAAAGGCATGCTTAACGAAGTTCTGTATCAGCTTGCAGGTGGTCTGAGAGCGGGAATGGGATATTGTGGAGCACCTGATATCATGGCACTGAGAGACGCCAAATTCGTTAGGATTACGGCTGCCGGTGAGCGTGAAAATCACCCTCACGATGTGACAATCACAAGAGAGGCTCCTAACTACAGTAGGGGAATGTAAGATGAAGAAAATTCAAAGAAAAAGCTTTTGTGCGCTCTTTTTGTTCGCTGCGGTATGCCTGTTCAGCTCAGCTAATGCGCAAGTTTATCAGAAAGGACTTATAGACAAGACGGTAGCTCTCATCGGAAACGAGGCCATTCTGATTTCCCAGATAGAGCAGGATGTTCAGATGAGGATGGCGCAAGGTATGGGAATGTCGGATGAGAAGTTGCTCAGATGTCAGATCCTCGAAGATATGCTGACCCAGAAACTGCTTGTCAACCAGGCGAAATTGGACAGCCTTTCTCCAAGAACGGAATATGTGGAGATGGAACTTGAGAACCGCTTGGACAGAATAATGACGCAGCTTGGAGGACAACAGCAGACAGAAGACTATTTCAAAAAACCGATATTCAAACTTAAGGACGAATGGAGGACCCTTCTTAATGAGCAGAGCCTGTGGCAGCAAGAGCAGCAGCAGGTTATGGCATCGGCTGGTTCCCTTACTCCATCTGATGTAAAAAAGTTCTACAAGAGAGTCGACAAGGATTCCCTACCGGTAGTTTCCACTCAGTACAGAATGAGTCAGATTGTCCTTTATCCTGAAAAGGAGAAGGCTGTCATGGCTGTCAAAGAGAAACTTTTGGAGTTCCGCCAGAGGGTGCTTAACGGAGAGAAATTTTCGATGCTTGCGGCGCTTTACTCAGAAGATCCTGGTACAGCCGTCAGAGGAGGCGAATTGCGAATGGCTTCAAAGAATATTTACTGGCCGGCGTTTTCTGATGCGGCGATGTCTTTGAAGGACGGCCAGATATCTCAGATAGTCGAAACACCGGATGGCTTTCATCTTATCCAGATGATTGAAAAGAAAGGAGATATGTTCAACGCACGTCACATTCTTCTCCGTCCTAAGTACACTGACGACGATCGTAGCAAGGCTTTTGCGAGATTGGATAGCCTTAAAAGGGAGATCGCTGAGGGCAATACAACATTCAACAGGGCTGCACAATTCTACTCTCAGGATTTGAAGACATACCTCAACGGTGGCCAGATGGCGGATGAGAATACAGGCAGCATTTACTTTGAAAAGGACCAGCTCGATCCGTCCGATTATGCCAAACTAAAGGATATGAAGGTCGGCGAAGTTTCAGACCCTTTTGAGTCCGCTGAGTTTACCATGAGTCGTGCGACAGGCCAGACAATCTATAAGATTATCAAGTTGGATGAAATCCTGCCGTCCCATCAGGCTAATATAAAGGAGGATTTCACTCTGATTCAGAATATTGCTACGAATGAACTTCAGCAGAAAGCGTTAGAGGATTTTATATCGGAAAAGCAAAAAATAACGTTCATCAGAATAGATGATATGTTTAAGGATTGTCCTTTCCGCAGTAAAGGGTGGCTCAAGTAATGAAACGCAATAACACAAAATCGCAGAAGTCGCTATGCCTAAAAGGTATGGCACTTTTGTTATTTGTGTTCGGGCTTATCCTGTTTACCGGAGCTCACTCCCGTTGTTATTCTCAGGACAACCGAGACCGGGACTCCTTGATCAGGCTCCTTGACGCCCGCACCGTGCGTCTGGAAGAGAATGCGAATGGCGTTTTCAGAAAGGTGGAAGGTCCTGCAACGTTTCTCCATAACAATACTTATCTGAAGTGCGATTCGGCTATTTGGTCTGTAAATGAGGACGTTATCGAAGCTCTCGGAAATGTGCAGATAATTCAGCAGGACACATATCTTGTCGGAGATAAGCTTACATATTATACGCAAGACAACCTGGCGCAGTTCAGGGGAACGGTTGTCCGTCTCTACAACCGTAAAGGTGACCAACTGAAAACAAGGTATTTGGATTATAATACCCGTGACAGTGTAGCGACTTTCTATAATGGCGGTGCGATGAGGAGCGCCAACGGGGATATTATTGAGAGTAATAACGGATCCTATGAATCAGGGCCGGGAATATTTTCGTTTTCCGGCAGAGTGGATATGCACTCGGACTCTTTGTTTGTCAGCTCTGACAGGGTGCAGTACGATTCGAAAGAGGAGAAGGCGTATTTCTTCGAGAGGACTACGGCATACAAGGAGCAGGATACGTTGTTTACCGACAGCGGAGAGTATTCAAGACTCTATAATATCTTGAGGATCAAGCGTAATAACTATATCGCAACAGAGGAAAACGAGATGTGGGGGCGGGTGATATCATATTTCCGCAATACAGGAAATGCGGATCTTTTCGCTGATGTCCAGATAAGGAATAATGCGCAGTCATCCATTCTCGTAGGAGAGATAGGAATTTATAAATCAAACCCTACTAAGGCTTTTCTGACAGATCATGCCGGCGCCGCAATGTATTCAGAGGAACGGACGGGTGTTGACTCACTTACGAACGAGCCTGTATTCAAGCGTGATACGCTCTTCTTATCGGGCGATACTCTGATGCTAAGGATGATTCCGAAATGCGAAATCGATTCGTCTGTAATCGCCATGGCCGAAGAGAGGAAAATGCTGGCGGACAGAGATCCTATGGTGCAGATAAACGAGAGGAATGAGGCGTTTCTTGCCGCATATAAACGCAATAAAGAGAATGCGGGAAAAATCCCACCTCCTGCCAAGGCTGTAAAACCTTCTGATGGTGAGGATAGTATAGGATCTGAGAACTCTGAAAATGAGGAAAAGGCAGATGATGAAAACGATGAAGGCAATGAAGTCGACGTTGAAAGCAAAGAAATGGGTCGGCTAAGGGACTCCCTGATGATGCAGATGCCTGACTCTCTGATTGTAGCTCAGACAGATTCTCTTGAAATTCAAAAGGATACGACAAAAATAGCTTTTATTGACATTCATCACAATGTCAGGATGTTCAAGAGTGATCTGCGGGGTGCGTGCGATTCATTGGTCTATACCTCAATAGACAGTATAGCGAGGTTTTATGTTGACCCCGTATTTTGGGATGGAGACAAATCGCAATTTACCGCAGACAGCATACAGCTCTCTGTAAGGAATAATGCGATATATAAAGCTAATCTTATAGAGAACGCCTTTATCATATCGCAGGAGGATTCTGTCCACTTCAATCAGATCAAAAGTTCTGAAATGGTCGCATACTTCAAGGACAACAACGTGTATAGATTT
>CAMGTS010000130.1 GCA_946062035.1 uncultured Bacteroidales bacterium | reverse complement strand
GTTTATTTTTTCATAGCAAGTCCGACCCGATATTGAAGAATCCTCTCTGACGGACAAAGGCCAGAAGTTTGGCTCTACGCCCTTGACTCACAGCGTATATTTTACTCTTTACCTTTCTGATGGCATCATATTTTTTGTGATAGTCATCTTCTTCGGAGTCAATCGCCTTCCGCAACTCACTCTCGAGCATCACCAACTTTTTATCCGCAGATGTGTCAATGACCTTTTTCTTTGACTCCACTATTTTGCGGAGGGTCTCACGCTCTAAACTTTTCTCCGAATCCAATGCCTCAGCGATAATGGTTTTTTCTATTCCCCACGACCTGAGTTTCTCTTCAATTTTGCGAGGTCCCCATCCATAAAACCTGTATCTGTCTCTGACATAGCTTTTCGCAAAGCGTGCGTCGCAAATGAAATTATCTGTGCAGAGCTTATTTATTATCTCTTCCGCCTCGTTTTCTCCAAGCATCCGATGCAATTTTTCTCGCACCTGTCCTCTGCACATTTCGCTCCGTGCGCATTCCGCCATCAATTTTGTAAGTACCTGATTCTTATTCATTTTCCCTTAAAAATAAACGCCAAGAGAAACATACGCCCCGACTTTCTTCTTGTTGTAATCAGACCAGTGGAGATTAAACGACAGCGGGCCTATCTTAGATCTATACGAATATTGCACTCCTACACCCCAATATCCCTTGGACTTGAAGCTGAATATGTTCTCTTGGTTCTTACCCTCTCTAAGATAATTTACCATCGCATACAGATAGTGGTTTTCTCCCAACTGCTTTCTGAAGTCATTTCTCAATACCACGACCGAATTTTCAAACGCATAAGCATAATTGATTCCGATAAAAGGTATTTGATGACGTATATAACGTCCTGCCACAGAGCCACCTACATAGTTATAACCGACTATCTCGCCTTTATTCTGAAATGCCGAACGGGTATAGAATTGCGGAATCAGCACAAACTTGCCCCCAAGGTTTGCTGTAGCGCTGAAGTTCAGTCGTATATCGCCATATTTTTTAAATCCCGAATGAAATCCTTCAAGATAGTAGTCACCCTCTATATCGAAACATATACCGGAATTGCTGAAATGGCTGTCGTCACGAGTGTCCATCAGAGCTTTTCCGAAAATCGAGAAGTAGCTTCTCGCCTTGAGATTAGTTCCCATAAGACTCTCAATATCAGTAAGGAATCGGGTAAACTTATAGTTCTCGATTCTTGCTCCCATCTTGACATCGAAGGTCCTTAAATATCGGATATTCGCGAAAGCCACCTCAAAACCGTTGTAGATATATTGGATGTTGTTGCCAGCCTCTTTGTTGCTGTAAATATTTACGTCTTTCTTGCTGAATTCATACGCCATATCGAGTCTCGGGCTTTTCTGGAATACATAGGAATAGCCGACCCTCACATACGGATTATAGCTCAAACGTGCCGTCAGGCTCTCTCTTGAACCATGAAGAGAATTCTGATGGATACCCATGTGCAGCAAAACCGCAGCCGCCTCTTCTGAGTCATATCTGACACCGACGCTGAAAACATTCGTTGGCCCCTTACGGAATCTGAATGTCAGTTTGCTTGAACCATCATCCTGATTTGCAAGAGAATAAGTAACGTTAGAAAACGCTTTTGTACCATAAAAAACAGACAGCGCCCTGTTTATTTTCTCCCCGGTGATAATGCTGTCATTCAACAATCCCGCAGATTTAAGGAGCCACTTTTTGTCCGCATCATCAACTCCCTCGCATTCAATCTCTTTCACAAGAAATTCTGAAGTGTAGATACTTTCCGGAGTAGATAAGGAATCCTGCTCAGATACTAAGGAATCATAGCTTTCCAATTTTTTTTTCAGCTCCAATAAAGAGGCGCTCCGTTCATCGGCTGCGATATACCCGTTCATTAAAAGCGTGTCCACCGCCTCTTTGCTGAAACTCATTGTCCCGAATTTTGAAACGTCAGGCTTGATATATATATCAACATCCTTCACATTTTCCAGATATTTGTTATTTCCTGTCAAACCGATGAGCTGCAACAAGATAGCGTCTATAGAAGAGAGCGCTTCCGCCTTCATCAGATCATTCTGGACATCTATGCCTATCACGACATCCGCCCCCATCTCCCTTGCCACATCCACAGGAAAATTGTTCAACACGCCTCCGTCTACAAGAACAACCCCGTCAATGGAAACCGGTGAAAAGAAACCTGGAATAGCCATACTTGCCCTCATCGCAAGCGGCAGATTGCCATGATCCAACTTAACCTCCTGACCGGTAGAAAGATCCGTCGCCATACAAGCGAATGGAATCGGTAGTTTATTGAAATCGAGCGAGTCCTGATAACCGACCGCAAGACCATTCAAAAAGTTCAGGACATTATTTCCGCTGACCACTCCCGCAGGAAGGCTCTTCATGAAGCTTGCATCTTCCCGTCCCTGACGGCTTATATCGTAAAATGGAACATTCAATATGAACTTCTCATCCAACTGCTTACCCATAAACCCCTTATCGGCCCTCGGTGTATTATCACTCAACAGATAGCCCCAGTCCGCATTTGAGACAATCGTATCCAATTGTGCGGAAGTATAGCCCATAGAATACATTCCTCCTACCAAGGCACCCATCGATGTTCCGACTATCATATCTGGTTTTATCCCTATCTCCTCCAACCTCTTCAAAGCTCCGATATGCGCCACACCTTTCGCTCCGCCCCCACAAAGAACAAGCGCCACTTTCGGCTTTTTAAGAGTCGGAACTTCGCAAAAGGCGTTGAAACCGCATAGTATCAATACGATAAAAAGCGATAAGAAACATTTAGTCTTATTCATCAGATTTCTCTTTTTGTCCGCTTAACATGCCGCAAGCCGCAGCTATATCCTCACCCCTTGACGCTCTGACTGTCGCTGTTATTCCCGCATTATTCAGACGGGACATAAACTTTTCTATCACAGACTCTTTCGATGTAATGAACTTCGTATCACCGATATTGTGGAAACGTATCAGGTTCACCCGGCATTCCAGTCCTCTCAATTTTGAGATGATTGCGTCCGCATGACGCTTAGTATCGTTAAGTCCGTCAAACATTATATACTCAAAACTCACTCTTCTTTGACCTGTAAAATCATAACGCTTGATGATTTCCAAAGTTTTGTCTATTCCGAAAAGCTTTTCGGACGGCATTATCTCCATCCTTTCAGCCGGGAAAGGATTGTGCATGCTTATAGCAAGATGCGCCTTGCAACCATCCAAAAATTGCTCCAAAGGTGATTTTTCGTCGCCTTCGACAAGCCTGTTTACCCCTATCGAACTCAGCGTTATCCTCTTCGGACTCCAGCCGCACCCCCATTTAGCGGTCAATACCTCAATAGCCCGCATCACTGCCGGAATATTATCCAACGGCTCTCCCATCCCCATAAAGACAGCGTTTGTAAGCTTATCGGCCTCGTCTATATAGAAAAACTGTGAAAGAATTTCCGCAACATCAAGATTCCCTTTGAAACCCTGACGGCCTGTCATGCAGAACTTGCAACCCATCTTGCAGCCGGCCTGGGAAGAGACACATAAGGTCGCCCTGTCCTCCTCAGGAATCATCACAGCCTCGACATATTTGGATGTGTTTGTGGGGAACAGGTACTTGCGTGTCCCGTCCTTTGAAAGCGCACTTGTGAGCGGCATCTCCGCTCCTATAGCATAATGCTCTGAAAGATAAGCTCTTGTCTTTAGCGAAAGATTCGTCATCTCATTGAATGACGAAACATGCTTTGAATAGAGCCACTGTGCGATTTGAGAAGCATTATATATCGGAAGTCCTGACTCCTTGCAGACCTCCTTAAGCTCATCCAATGTTTTTCCTAAAAGTTTTTCCATCATTGACAAAGATTGACAAAAATAAGCATTTATTTTGCAGAAACATTAACGTAAACCCTCTGTTTTTGTCGGGTTTAAAGCCCACAGACAGACCGCACTCCCGGCGGAAAAACGCTACCGAAAAAATGCTATCTTTGTAGCAATGGTGGATACAAGGTGTCGGGGATTTTTATACCGCAACTACAGAGCTTTACGGAGAGGATAAAACAACTGAATCTTAAAGAGATGGAGCTTATAGTAATGATTTTATGTGCCTTTTCGTGGATCGGCCAGGCGCTTAAAGACGGTGCGAAAATCAAATAATCCGCTAAACAGCGCAAGCCATCCATGCTGGACATTGCGCCTAATTATGATAAAAAAAGAAAACAGACTATACACTTAATAAAATTATTATGGCAAAAGAGAAAGAGACTACCGAGAATACTGCAAATCAGGCAGCTACGGTAAAAGAAGGGATTAATCCTGAGAAGCTTAAGGCATTACAGGCCACATTGGACAAAATCGAAAAGGATTTCGGGAAAGGGACCATAATGAAATTGGGAGACCAGCCTAAGTTCGCTGAATCAATCATTCCGTCACGTTCTATCGGGTTGGATCACGCCTTGGGTGTCGGCGG
>CAMGTS010000129.1 GCA_946062035.1 uncultured Bacteroidales bacterium | reverse complement strand
CAAGCCTATGAAATTCGCTTTCACTTCGGCGAAATATTTGCGCAGACACACATTGACTACGGCAGTATCAGATTTCACAATAACCTCACGGGCAAAATGATAGAGCGAATCCGCAGAGAATCCTCCTATATTGTCCAAAATGTTATTTGTGTAATCATGCCCTGAGACCCTTGTGTTAGCTCCGATATTTCCCCATACCAGACATTTCATCGCACCTCCTCTTTCGACTGTGACTTTTTTAATGCGGCCATTTTTCCGGACAGTTATCGTGTCTTGGGCGACAAGCTCACCAATAGAATTATATACCCACATATTGAGACTATTCAATTCATAAGGGAGACTTTCCGTCACGATACAGATAGTTGCCGGGCATTTGCCCCGATCTTCCCAAATATCATTGCATGAACAAAACAGCAAGCATAACATAAGCAGCGTAACGAGGGCAAACTTCTTAATGACCATAACTTATTATTTTCTGATTATTACTTCTTTAACCCATGTTCCAGATGATGGGAAAGACCATATTATTAAACTTAGAAATTAATATTCGCATCTCCTGCATTAGTCCAATTGGCGACTGATACGCTAAGACTGATAGTTCCTAAAGTGATATCTTCTGATGGAGACAAAGACCCGGGACGATTAATCACGACATTGTAAGTGTAGGAAGTGTTTCTTCTCACTCCTTTATGTCCGTTTGAAGCTACATAACCGTAGTTCTCTCTATTAATTTGGATAGGATAGTAGTAAGTCGTCCCGTCAAGATCTCCCTGTATAACGAGCCTTGTAAATTTTACGGCAGAGGTTTCGGCGGCGACAAGATTCTCATAGCAGTAGAAATAATGAGGATTTGTCTCACCGGCATCGCCTACAGGAGCTTTCAGAACCTCGGCAATAGCGGCGTTCATACTGAATCCGGATGTATCAGAAACTACAAGAGCGTTTTTATTGAGTACAAGAGGTGAAGAAGGATTCTCCCCCGTCATAAAACTCTTTGTTCCATAAGCATTTGTCAGATATACCTTTACGTTTGAAAGTGTTTTTCCGGCATAAGGAGTACCGGCGAAAGATGTTTTGATACTGTTGAGTTTGATACGGCTCGCAAGTCTGTTGACGGTTACCGTAATATTGGATGCGGCTGAAATTTGCGCGTCTGTTGAGCCTGTCATCGTAAATGATTTGAGCCCCTCGCTCTTCAAATTGGAAACTTTCTTTTCAAACTCAGTAAGGGTAGTAACCCCGGTCCATGATGAAATGTGCGAGTTTGCGATTACATGGATTTTCTTTGAACCCGTTTTTGTAGTAAGCTGCAATCCGCCGAGAGAGGTCCCTACATTATCAAACTTCTTGTAGGTATCTAATTTTCCGTCACTTGCAAAGACAAAAACATCCAATGTCTTTACATAGTTATCGTCAGACTGGACACCGTGGCCGGACCCTGCGGCTCTTGTCACGACCGAAGGACTCGGAGCGACATTCAGAGTGATCCTTGCGCTCTCCTCCACTCGATTATCCTCCTCTATAGGAGAATTTTCCTTACTGCACCCTACGATAGCGGCCATCATCGCGACCGCAAATAACATTTTTTTCATAACACTTTTAGTTTTGATTTTTGTTGATTTTATATTGAGATGATCTGTCCGATCTATTAGCCAAAAGGGAACATATTTCCGGATCCAAACGCCCTCTGAAGGCGAGAGAAGGTTTTTCGCAAACCGCAGACTCATAAGACTCTACAGCCTCTTCATCTTCACCTATCCGTCCGAGAACAACCGCAGTCATATACTTGACATCCGGAGTCTGCCGAAGCCCACGCAGAATATCCAAGGCGGAATAGTTATAACCTAAGCTCATATATGCGACCGCCGAATTAATATTCCTGTAAGGAGCAAGTATCTCCATGGCCTTGCGATAATCCTTTTCCTCCAAAGCCTTCACGCCACGCATATAATTTTCATCTACGACAGTTGTATGAATCGTGTCCTTTATCATTCCTTTTCGTGAAAGGCAAAAAGTAAAGTCAATTCTGCGCAAGAGAGGAAATAAGCTGTCTTTCAAATAATTATATTCATCACTCTTTTTAAGCAGCTTTTCCCTTTTATCTAAATCATCCTCATCAAAGGAACTTAGGAGCTTATGCGTATCTCTCAGGGACGTATCGTTTGAAATCATCCTTTTAAGCCGTTCCCAATCTTCAGGTATCTCTTTTGATATAATCCGGATCGGTTTTTCTTTAGAATCCAAATAGTCAGAGAAATATGACTCTACCGACTTTCCACGTTTCTTTGCAAGAAGAGAATTAAGTCTATAACTTCCTTCAGGTGAACAAGTTGCGCAAATAATTATAGAATCCGCTATATATTCTTCATTATTAAGAATCGTATCAAAATTATCCTTGATGCGGCTGATTTCAATCGTATTGTTAGAAATCTTTTCGTCTACATTCCACCTCCCCGCTTCAAAGTCAATAAACGCAGAAGTCGAAAGCGAGACCGAACGTGAGATTATCCTTTTGAGATAGAGCGGGTTCGTATCTGCAAAATATACAAGAGAACTCACATAATATGTAAGAGTATCAGCAAATGGAATTCTATAAACCTCTTTATTCCAGGAGAATACACCTCCGTCAAATGCAACCCGTACCTTTTTCATCTTCTTGGCGGCGTTGAGTGTCTGTACATATTTGCATTCTATGTCACCATTGCCGCCGATTATCACTGTATCTAATCTAAGTCCCTCGTTTTCTATCGGATTTTTCACATAACGCCTGAACATCTCCTCCAATCTCGCTTTTTTCTTTTCGTTTGCATGAACCAACCAATACCGTATATAGTGGTCTATCGCCTCCTGCTCAGTAACACCCATATATCCTCTCTCGACATTTCTATGTATAAATCTGTCCAGCAGACCAAGAGACGCAAAAGCCCTGACAAAATCGGCCGAATCCGGAACAATGGACTTGAAATATTTCTGGTATTTTCTATAGCCCTGAACCTGTTTTTCTCTGAACTCTTTGCCTGTGACATACAGTTTTTCCGCTATCAAAGAATCAGTTTCCCAGTAAAACTTAGGAGTAAGCCTTATCTGCCAATCCTTATCCTGCATCGCCGCAGGGACGACCAAATCGAATGCGACCTCCACAATTCCGTTCCGCTCGGCGATATTCTTATAATCAGCCTTGACAACTATTGTATTAAGCTGGTCAGAAGCGACCAATTCGCCAGTCTCATCGTCAACTACCGCATTCATCAGGACAGGCTTATTTTGCGCAAGCGTATCTTCAATGAACATATCATCCTCCTGATCCCGTTTTATGAGGAATTGTGGAGTTTCAGGATACTCGTCTGTATTATCAGAAACCTTCGCCACTACGTCCGCATTCTGTTTGAAAAGCCGTCGTTCTTTGTTGAAAGTCGAACAACCGGTCAAAAGCGACGTTAAAGAGAAAACCATGAACAAGGCCAACAACTTCATCATATCTCGTAACTATCAGAAAATAAACGCTATCTGCAGAAGAACATTCCCGGGAGATACGACAAATCCACTGCTTTTCCCCTCTTTCTCACCACACACAGTACACGAATACTTGGTATATGTCGCACTCCCGATGAATGCACAAAGCCCCATCTCCAAATTCAAACCTTTGCTGAGCATAAGAGCGTACCCTCCCCCTACGGTAGCCCCTACAGCACTCCCCTCATAGGACTTTTTATTTATGATTCCGCTTATAGAAAATTTATTCCATGTAAGATAAGTGTCCGCAAACCACCCAGAATTGACAAACCATGGCCAATACCTCACTCCGGAGGCTACGCTGATGTGTTTATACTGGGTTTTAGTACTTCCGCTTCCCAAAGAGAACGGATTACAGCTCGCCTTTGCATTGAGCGTATAATTTCTCGAAAGGGGGTAGCCGACCTCAGCGTTTATAGAGCCGAGGAACAGCCAATCCGCCCCGTTCGAAGCAACAGAAATATTTTGCCCGCACGCCCTTCCAGAGCAGAAGGCTGCAAAAGATAATGCTAAGGCTGTCAGAATGATTGTCTTATATTTCATCGCACCGTTTTGTTTCGGTGCAAAAGTATCGGTGCGGTATACAGAAAGAAAGCACATCGGTAAAATGTACTTTCCTATAAATCAGTTTTTTACAAAAACAGAATCAGCCAAAGAGGATATTGGACCAAATGAACAATTTTTCAGGGCTGACAGCTACCTTACTTCTGAGACAATTCCAGCCATGACAAACCAGAGATACCCTTTAACACTCTTATATCCCATTTTAGACAATAGCTCCATGTACCTGCTAACCTGTTTTTCATATTTTGACTTCAAAGCGTTGAAACGTGCTCCCGCCTCAGTCACACCGAACTTATAGTCTACCACGATCGCCTCATCTTTACTTTCCGGTCTGACAAGAACTCTGTCCGGTCTCCAAAATTCTCCTCTATAAAGTATCTCACATTCGTTAATACTCTCATACTCCTTTGAGAACCAATTATATTCCTTTAC
>CAMGTS010000128.1 GCA_946062035.1 uncultured Bacteroidales bacterium | reverse complement strand
TGCATCGTATCATGCTTCCACTCATTCCCCCTCACTCTAATACACGGTCTCCAATCCTTTTCCCGCTGTAAGACGACCTTCACGCTCGCCCTTTCATCCATGGAAGTGAGCGAGCCTATGCGATAGTTCCGATAGACTCCGCTTATGGTAAACACCGGAAACTCTTCTCCTTCATCGCCATGTCCTGTAATGCAGATTTGCTTTCCAACAGCTCCGTCGCTCCAATCGGCAAACTCCGCCATCTTGACAAGGAAACTTTCACTCACCGCTACCTCTGAAGAAGATTGAGGATAACGTCCTGCGACGAACGGAATACCCATCATCTTGAACAGACCCTCAGAACCGGAATATTGGTCAGCGACATTGAAAAGTTCATTCCTACTATCCGGAAACATTATATTGTTGCCGTTAGAACCGTTCAATGGAACTTCAAAGCTCATCTGCACATCCTCCACTCCTGGTATATTGCGAAGCCTCTCGGCAAATGACGGCTGCTCAGCTATTTTAGTGCCGTTCAGCGCTACATACAGCAGATTTTCATACTCATAGCCGGGGTTGTCATTCACCGCCTTGTCATACTGAAGTCCGATTATTGAGACCATGACTGCGAGAAAGGCGCATGCGCAGATCTGTACAAACAGCAGGGTAAGCTTCCATATTCTCTTGTTTTCCCTATAGTTGCGGATTGCCAAATCGATAGGTATATTGGAATATAGTCTTGCAGGGACGAATGCGGTCACAAGCAGCACAAGCACAATGACAACAGCAAGAACAGCTATGGCCTGTGGAACGAACAACGCTTCCAATGGCACTCCTGCCAGATTACCTATAGCGCCTCTGAGAGAAAGAATCAGAACGGTAGCTATCACAAGTGAAATAGTCACATCCACAACCGCTTCACGTATCATCATTCCGTAAATGCCAGCCGTTCCCGCACCGTAGCATTTACGCACACCTATTTCCTTTGAGCGCTTCACCATTGCCGAAATAGAGAAAAGCACATAGTTTAGAAGAGAGATAATAAGCAGGAGAACCGCAACTACGCAAAGGATTATCAACATACTGCGTACATCTTCTTGGGAAGTGTGCACCCTTGCGAGAGGCGCAAGATAATACCAAAGCGACGAACCGGATTTTTCCATTTCCTCCAAAGGCTGGTTCTTCTCCTGCATCAGGCGTATTGCCGGAGCAAGCATTTTATAGTCAACTCCTTCCGCAAGACGGACATATCCATTGTATCTGTCGTTTCCCAACCAGTTTTCAGTAGATTCGGTGCTGTATGACTCCATCGAGAGGAGGACATCATATCTCTGCGAGCTTTGATGAGGAAAATCCTCGAACACACCTCCTATTGTCATCCAGTAACCCTGCAACTCATCATTTTGGATTTCTTTGCCGACCGCCTCCTGCACTCCGCCGAGTTTCTCGGCGAAAGACCTTGAAACCATGACATGCCTCGGTTCAGCGAGCGTCCGTTTGGGGTCGCCGGCGAGGATTTCTGTAGGGAACACGTCAAAATATGAGGTGTCGGCGATTATGAAGCGGCCGCTGACGCAGCTGCCGTCACCGTCTTCCTTGTATTCCTTAAAACGCTTACTGTCAGCAACGAACGTAGTCCTTGTCGCATATTTCACACCGGGAACATATTGCCTGAAACCAGGTGCCACAGCGCCACTTACCCGTTCATAGTCATGTGTATGACCCTGCTGGGAGTAGCCGGCGCGTATTGAATATATATTTTCATATCCGTCATAGCTTCGGTCATAGCTAAGTTCGAAGCATATCTTCGCTACGAGAATTATGCTGATGGCCAGCCCGATTCCGAGGGACACTGACTTAATCGCTGTATCTTTTATCTTCATTTTCAATTATTTAAAACACCAATACTTCATTCTCACCAAAGCGTTCATAACCTGAGGTTATAACTTTTTCGCCCGGCTCAAGACCTTCAAGCACTTCATAGTATTGCGGATTCTGACGGCCTATGCGGATTTCACGGCGCACCGCCCTGCCCTCACCGGCGAGTACATAGATCCATTTTCCCCCTGTCTTCTGATAGAAAGTGCCACGAGGAATAAGGATGGCGTTTTCAGGCTGACCGAGCTGAAGATTTAGGTAGTAGGTCTGGCCTGCTCTGATATTGTCGGGAATCTCGCCCTCGAATTTGAAATCGGCCTTGAACTTACCTTCGCGCACCTCAGGGTATACCTTGCGGATGACAGCCCCGAAAGTTTCGTTCTGCCGCTGAAAAGTGGCCGAAAGTCCGGCGGTAACACGATCAATATAATGCTCATCTATCTGAGCCTCAATCTTATAGCTATCAAGATTATTAATCTGCCCTATCTTCATTCCCGATGCAATAGACTGACCGAGCACCACATCCAAAAGTCCGAGTTCACCATCTATCGGAGCCTTGATGTTCAGATTCTCCTTGCGGCGGCGTATCATCTGCATATTTATCCTCATATTATCCAGACTCTCACGCATCTGCTTGATTTCCACACTTCTGTACAGGCTGTCCTGCTTAGCCCTATCGATGACGAGTCTGAGTTTTCCCATGGAAAGCTCGTAATCCTCCTTAGCTGTGAGATACTCCTCTTTAGAAATGAGCTTATCATCATACAAAGCCTTGCTCTGCTGATATTTCCTTTTCAATCTTGCGGCTTCTGTCTGCAGTTGCAGCTTGTCCTGGCGCAGGGAGAGTTTCTGTTGTTCCATGGAAATCATGGTATTGCGGAGTATATTCTCCTTCTCCGCAAGTTCGGCCTCTGAATTCAGAATCTGAAGGTCGAGATTGTCATTGCTCAGACGGAGGATCACATCCCCTGCCTTGACCTTAGAGCCTTCTTCAATAACAATCTCCTCAACTATACCGCCTTCCTGAGGGCTTAGCTGAATGGTGGTCATAGGCTGCACCTGACCGTTGACACGGATATAGTCATTGAATTCTCCACGGGTCACTTCGTTTATTACTATAGAGTCCGCACCGATGCGCAGTGTAGATGAATTGTCCCTGAATACAAGCCAGAGCACAAAGACAAGGAGCAACACCCCGCCCCAATAAGGCAGCGCCTTTTTTGTAAACACCATGCGCAGGCCTTTTTTCTTTTCTATTATTTTATCCATCGTATATTGATTTTTCTATTTAGAGGTATGATCGTTAAAACTGATTTATATAAGGAACTCCATTATAATACCTCACCACACTGTTTTTAAGACTGAATTTCAATTGGGCGTTCAGCCTTTCCGCCTTTGCGTTCAGATACGAATCGGAAGACTTGCGATAGTCTATCGGGGATATCAGCCCCTGCCCGAATTTCTTGACATTCACCTCCCAAGCCTGTTCCTGAGCGTTTTCCCTTTTGCAAGCCTGAGTCAATGCCGCCTCCGCACCGTCTCTGTCCTGAACCGCCCTTGCGACTTCCGCCCTGATGTCGCGCTTTGCCATATTATATTCCGCTATAGTGCGCTTTAAGGCGTTTTTCTTTTTTCTAAGATTAGAATGCCGTGAAAGTCCGTTGAAAATCGGGAAACTCAAAGAGACCTGTACATATTCTCCGCCGTTGTTCACAAACTGGCTGCGAAAGGAAGCGGACGTAACGCCTGACTGCCCAGGATATGTGTAGTAACTTGTAGACCAGCCTCCGTTGAGGGAAACACTCGGAATGAATTTCCATTTGGCCGTGCGCATGTCAAGTGCGGCATTGTCCATTGCGGATTTGGCGACAAGCACATTAGGATTGTTTTCAACCGCAAATTCCGAAAGTTCGCTGAGATCCGCCTCTATGGTCGGGCATAACTGATTTTTCACACCGTCCCAGTCGATTTCAAGTTCACGCCCTGGTTCCCAGAACATGACATCCTTCAGGGTAAGAAGCGCATCCTCATACTGATTGCGGCTTGTAATAAGATTGTACTCCATATCAGCCACATCCGCCTCAGCCTGCACAATGTCAGCATGTGATTTAACTCCAAGCTCTTCCTGCCTACGTATCAAAGCCAGGCTCTCCTGCATTGTCTGCAGCTGACCGGCGACGATTTTTGACAACTCGCCATAATACACTACATTATAAAAAGCCTCCATAGTGGCGAGACAGATCTCATCCCTCATCAGAGTCTCCTTATCTATGCCCATCCGCAGCGAAGTCTTAGAAATCCTGATATTATTGACCGCCTCGAAACCATTGAAGAGCATAATTCCGCCCGAAACGGAATAGCTATTACTGAAAGAAGTAGTCGATACGTATGTATTTGTCTGCGGGTCTACGCTACGGCCATAATTATTGTAGACGTTAGTTCCAGCTGAAACACTCGGAGTGAATGCAGCCAAGATCGCATCACGGCGGGCTATTCTCGCATTATCTACTTCTGTCTTCTGGATTTCCAATTTAGCCGAATTTTCCAATGCGAACTCCATACACTCCTTCAGCGAAAGTTTGTTCCCTTGTACTCCATCTATGACCGCACGTTCTTGAGAATATAGCGTCATATTGGCAAGCAACATCAAAGAGAGATATATAAGTTTCATATCTATTTAACCGTT
>CAMGTS010000127.1 GCA_946062035.1 uncultured Bacteroidales bacterium | reverse complement strand
ACCGACTCCGGATGCGGTGTTAGAATATTTGCCGACATCACTTGATGTGTACATAGGCTCTCCGGCCTGAATAGACTTTAAGGCGGCTGCCTTAATGACATCGTTAGGAAGGTTGAGATATGTCCAGTTAATACCTTCAATGGTATTGCGGTAGTTCTGAATCTCGTAAATTTTATAGTACTCTCTGGTAGGGTCATTCATTATCATGACATAATTGTCCGGATCATATCCGGACGGAATGATACCCTTATAGAAATCGTGAGGGGTACTATTGACTGTCTGAATCTTCCCGTCCTTATCCTTGAATCTCCATGTGAATTCTGTAGGAGGAGTGCCAAGACATGCGGAAAGAACCCTGTAGACATCCTTCAAGGCTTTCATCTTCTCTTTTTTGAGAACGTAAGTAAGGGTGCCTTCTACCCCGCTTACCTTCTTTGTGCGGTTCATCCAGGCGTTTCTCGCTTCACGGATTTCATATCCACCCTTACGGAGTCTCTCGTTTACAATAGACAAGAGCTGTGATGTGTTGTTGGAATGGACTGTCTCCGGCATTACATTGTCAGGAACGACTCCATATTTTTCGGCTACATTGTAGAACAGGTTCCACACTCCGCCGTCCCCGACAGGGCTGCTGAAATAGAAACATACTTCCCTGTCATCCATATCTCTGTCGGCTGTTCTGATTATGTTCTCCAAAAAGAGATTGGATTTTTCAAGAATATCATAGAAGTATGAATAGTTGTGGGAGAAGTCGAATGAGTTGATGTTGTATTTCTTCATTACAAGAGGGCGCAACTCGTTCATGCTTGTAAACATCCAACAACGGCCGCTTCTTAGCTGATCAGTGATTCCTTTTACATTGACTTCGTATTTAAAGTAATCGTCTGTCTGACCCGCAAGATCCGGATTGTATGCGAGGGTCTTAAGGCTGTTAGTCGTCTTAATGATGTTATGGAGGGCTTTTGTTTCCCCATCAACTTTATAACTCTCTTTAAGTTCTTGTAGTTCAGCTTTGTCAAGGCTTTGAGGGCTTTGTCCGAAAGCGAGTGAGCCAAGTGCGAGCGCACAGGCAAGCAGTGTGACTTTCTTCATATTTTCTTCATATTTTATACTTCGTCATATATTCGCTACGCCTCAGCATAGCCCGAACAAGTTCGGCTCTGCGTTCGGCTTGCAGAATATTTTAGATTAACACCACATGACTTCCGGGCCGAACGAATCATAACGATTTTTATACCGGCACGCAAGCCATACGTATAACTCTAACAAAGTTAAGGAAATCATCGGAATATTTGTATTCAGGCGTTCTTTCCCATTTTGTAAGCTTCCTGCAGTTTCTTATTGCCTTTGATTTCTCCCACTTTTCACACTCCTCCGCAGAACAGAGTACCCTTTACCACAGGATTTTCGAGGCAGTCTAAGAATCCCATGAAATTGGCGACTATACGGTTCATGATAGTCTCATCGTCCTCAGCTGCTGTAGCGATGAAGTAAAACTCTTTATTCTTCATTTCTGTATAAGGCCCGCAGCATCGGTCAATCATCATCTTCATTTGCGCGCTTATCGCATAAAAATAGACAGGTGTTCCCATTACTATGACATCCGCTGCCAGCATCTTTTCGATGATCTCCGCAGCGTCATCTTTTTGAGGGCAAGTCTTTTTGTATATGCTGCATACACCGCATCCTTTGCATGGGTGTATGTCCTTATCACACAGGAAAACTTTCTCTACTTTGTTTCCACTTTCTTTTGCTCCACGTAAAAATTCATCACAAAGGGTATCGGAATTGCCGCCGTGGCGCGGGCTCGATGATAAAATCAGAATGTTTTTAGACATAGCTTATCTGTTTTATAGTTTGAACTTAATGCCACAAATATGCTGCAAACCGAAAGCAGAAAAAGCGTCGCCACATTTTTTCTGCTGAGGTGCAGCGTATATATGCTTAAGGCACAAAATTAAATATACGCACGGGGGGTAACGTATACGAATTACTGATATTATAATCCGAATTACTTTTAGAACCATGATTTTCCCAGTAAAATAGAAAAGGATGCCGGTTATGGCATCCTTTCTAATGTTATGAGGTAAATCATGTCAAACTGCCTGTTCTGCAATGTCGTTAGATTAGCGGGAGAGCGGAAATGCAGTTCTCACAAATCATGTCAGAATAGTTCGTTCTGCAGTCTCAGTAGATTAGCGAGAGAGCGGAAATGCAAGGCAGTAAGGGTGAGGGCGACAGGAGTTTACTAAGGTAAATGACTGAGCCCGAATCCCGCCAACAACGCTGCAGTTCCGCTCTTATCGCTAATCTATGCGCCGAAGTTATCGTATAATATATTCTCCGGTGCAACTCCCAAACTATCCAGCAGATTGACAACTGACTGAGACATCATTGGAGGTCCGCACATCAGGTATATGATATCTTCAGGATTCTCATGCTGTTTGAGATAAGTCTCATAGAGCACATTGTGAACGAATCCCGGAGTGTATGGAATACCTGCTGCATCTGCCTCTGGGTCAGGGCGGTCAAGTGCGAGATGGAACTTGAAGTTAGGGAATTCCTTCTCGATTGCGTGATAGTCTTCAAGATAGAACGCCTCTTTAAGGCTACGTGCTCCATAAAAGAAAGTAACCTTCTTGTTGGTCTTTTCTGTCTTGAAGAGGTGCATGATATGGCTACGCATAGGGGCCATACCCGCTCCACCGCCGATGAATATGATTTCCTGATTTTCAGGAAGATTCTCCGGCATGAAGAATTCTCCGTAAGGGCCTGAAATCATAACCTTGTCGCCCGGTTTGAGTGAGTATACGTATGATGAACATACTCCAGGATTTACAGGGAGGAATTTCCTTGTGGCTCTGTCGATAGGAGGTGTAGCGATACGCACGTTCAACTTGATAATATCGCCTTCTGCCGGGTAGCAAGCCATTGAGTAGGCGCGGAGAGTAGGTGTCGGATTGACCATTTTAAGGTCGAATACGCCCATCTTCTCCCAATCCTCTCTGTACTGTTCGTCTACATCTATATTCTTGTAATCGACAGTGATGGCCGGTACATCGACTTGGATATAACCACCGGACTTGAAGTTAAGGTGTTCACCCTCAGGAAGTTTAACAACAAATTCCTTAATAAAGGTAGCTACATTGTGGTTAGATACGACCTCGCATTCCCATTTCTTGACACTTAATACTGAGTCCGGAACTACGATTTTGAGGTCTTCCTTAACCTTGACCTGGCAACCTAATCTCCAGTGGTCTGCAATCTGCTTTCTGTTGAAAAAGCCTACCTCTGTAGGGAGGATTGTGCCGCCACCTTCTACTACACGACATTTGCACTGTCCGCAAGCTCCTTTTCCGCCGCAAGCTGACGGGAGGAAAATTTTGTTTGCTGCAAGTGTAGAAAGCAGGTTTCCGCCGCTTTCAACCTCTACGACCTTGTTGCCGTTGTTAATATCAATCTTGACGTTTCCGCTCGGAAGGAGCTTGGCCTTTGCGACCAACAGGAGAACGACAAGAATCAAAGTAATAGCCAAAAATACTATTACAGAAGCTGTTATAACTGTACTCATCATTTCTCCTCCTAAAGTTTAATACCCATAAAACTCATGAATGCGATAGCCATGATGCCAGAAATGATGAATGTAATACCCAATCCCTGAAGAGGTTTCGGAACATTCGAATAAGTGATTTTCTCTCTGATGGCAGCGATGGAAACTATAGCGAGGAACCAGCCCACACCGCTTCCGAGTCCATATACGGTAGCTTCGCCAAGTGACGCGAATGCTCTCTCCTGCATAAAGAGAGAAGCACCGAGGATGGCGCAGTTTACAGCGATAAGCGGAAGGAAAATTCCTAACTGTGAATAGAGTGCCGGAGAGAATCTCTCGACAATCATCTCCACGAGTTGGGTGAACGATGCGATAACCGCTATGAATATGATGAAGCTCAGGAAGCTGAGATCCACGTCAGCGAGTGATGGTGAAATCCAAGCCAAAGCCCCTGGTGTGAGCAGATAACGGTTAAGCAGATAGTTGATCGGGAGTGTGATTCCCAATACGAAAATGACGGCTATACCGAGACCTGCGGAAGTCTTTACATTTTTCGATACTGCAAGGAATGAGCACATTCCGAGGAAGTATGCGAATATCATGTTATCTACAAAGACACTCTTTACAAATAGATCTATTAAGTTCATGTTCTTTCCTCCTATTATTTAGAATCGTCTTTTGTAAAACTTCTTTGAATCCAGATCATGCAGCCGATTAGAATAAGCGCTGCCGGCGGCATAATCATAAGTCCGTTGTTGAGGTAGTGACCCCCGTTCGCTACATACCAGCTTGCCGGAATAATCTGGCAGCCGAAAAGCGTTCCGCTTCCGAAAAGCTCTCTTACAAATGCGACTAACACCAAAACAGCTCCATAGCCAAGTCCGTTGGCAAGTCCGTCAATAAGTGACGGGAGCGGTTTTTCTGAAAGACCGAATGCCTCGATTCTTCCCATGATGATACAGTTGGTGATTATAAGTCCCACATACACAGAAAGTTGT
>CAMGTS010000126.1 GCA_946062035.1 uncultured Bacteroidales bacterium | reverse complement strand
ATCAGGAATTTCCCTAAGATTTTCAAGAATATCAGAACCTGTCAGGACGACATTATACAATGGAAGCCTGATCTCGTCATTTTGATCGACTATCCGGGATTTAATTTCAAAATAGCTCAATTTGCCCACAATCACGGATTTAAAGTTTTCTATTATATAGCTCCTAAAATCTGGGCATGGAAAGAGAACCGGGGTAAGCTTCTCCAGAAATATGTAGACAGACTGTTCGTCATATTCCCGTTTGAGATACCATATTTCAAAAACAAGTGGAATACCGATGTAATCTACAAGGGGAATCCCTTATTAGACAGTATTAACAGATATCAATACATCAACGAGGGGAAGAATGAATTTTGCGAAAGGGTAAATTGTCTTGGCGGAAAGTACGACAAAAAACTTGACCCTTCCGACAAATTTATAGCGCTTGTCGCCGGCAGCCGCAAAGGAGAAATATCCTATCTTTTTCCGAGGATGCTTGGTGTAATGGAGAAATTCCCTGAGTATAAGTTCCTTCTTGCCGCCGCACCATCCATTCAGGACAGCTATTACGAAAATATCTTTTCAAAGTATCTTGCGAAAAGCAATATGAGCGCACAATGCAAGGCCATTATCAAAAGCAATCTCTATATACTTCATAATGAGACATATTCTATTATGAAGCATTCAGATGCGGCTATTATCAACTCAGGGACAGCGTCTTTGGAGGCAGCCATAATAGGAGTTCCCCAAGTCGTGTGCTACGGAGGAAACGAAATCTCCTATCAGATAGCCAAAATGCTTGTCAAAGGTGTCAAGTACATCAGTCTTGCCAATATCATTCTCGACAAACTGATTTTCAAAGAGTTAATCCAGCACGACTGCAATGTCCAGACAATATCCTGCGAAGTCGACAGACTGCTGCGAGACAGAATATACACAGAGAAGATGAAATCTGATTATGCCCGGCTCAGAGAGAGCTTAGGCAGCGACGGAGCATCCGAAGCGGTAGCGAACGCAATAGTTGAACAGTACAAATATCTTACAGAAAAATGAAATTACACGTATACAAATATCAGGGAGCCGGAAATGATTTTGTAATCATAGACAATAGAGACGGCAGCAAAAGACTAAGCACAAAACAATTAAACCGCCTATGCGACAGACGTTTCGGCATAGGGTCCGATGGGTTTATGATGCTCGGAAAAAGCAAGAGATACGATTTCTCTATGAGATATTTCAATTCAGATGGAAAAGAAGGGACTATGTGCGGCAATGGCGGAAGATGTATAGTCGCCTTCGCCTATCACATGGGGCTCAGGAAATTTGAATTTGAGGCCGTTGACGGTTATCACAAGGCTACCCTGCTGAAAAGGAGCAAAAAGGAGTGCATAGTCAGACTGAAAATGACGAATGTAGACTCATGTCCCGCTCATGCAAAGGACTCTTATTTCCTGAATACCGGCTCGCCTCACTACGTTGAATTTGTTAAAGATGTCGCAGATTATCCTGTTGATGAAAAAGGAAAATATTGGAGATATTTTTTCGAAGGAGGAACTAACGTGAATTTTATCGAGGACAAGGGAGACTCTCTTGACATACGCACCTACGAGCGCGGGGTGGAAGCCGAGACCTTCGCCTGCGGAACTGGTGCTACCGCATCTGCGATAGCCGCTTACAAACATGGCATCAAACCTCAGTCAAGCAGGAATGTCGTATGGGAAGATGGCAAATCGGCAAAAATCAAGGGACGCTACGTCAAATACGACTTGAACGCACGTGGAGGAAAACTCTCCGTAGAATTCATTGCGTTGGAAGATGGCAGATTCAGAGATATTTATCTCACAGGACCGGCCACATTCAGCTTTGAGTGTGACATCGAGATCTAATACTGTCTTGCCCCGAAGATTTTGGTACCGATTCTAACACAGGTGCTACCCTCTTCTATGGCAATACGATAATCCTGAGTCATTCCGATAGAAAGCTCTTTAAAAGAGTCTGTTTCGGGATGCTCTTTTTTTATCGTATCGAAAACCTTCTTAATCTTCCTGAACTCGCGTCTGACTTGCTCCGAATCGTCGGTAAATGTAGCCATCCCCATCATCCCGCAAATCCTGACATTGGAAAGAGGGTTTTCTGAGAGTCTGTCCGTAAGTGAATAAAGTTCTTCTTCCGTAAAGCCCTGCTTGGACTCCTCCATAGCTATATGCATCTCAAGCAACACATTGGCAGTCAGATTATTTTTAGCTGCGAAAGCATTGATCTCGCCCAACAGCTTCTCACTGTTTACAGAATGAATCAGAGCCACATTCGGGACAACAAGCTTTATCTTATTGCTCTGAAGATGCCCTATAAAGTGCCATTCTATATCTTTAGGAAGCTCAGCTACCTTCTTTGCCAGCTCCTGAGGTCTGCTCTCAGCAAAACATCTTTGTCCTGCATTATACGCCTCCAAAACAGATTCGGAGGGGTGAAACTTGGACACTGCCACAAGTTTCACTCTCTCCGAAAGTTCTTTCTTCAGCGATAAAATTTCTTCCGCTACTCCCATACCGCTACTTGCCGTTGCGGGCACGCTCTTTTTGAAGTCTCTCCTGCTCTTTGATCATCTGCTCCATTCTCTCTCTCCATTTAGATTTTTTCCCTGGCTTGGAAGCCGCTTTTTCCAACATCTTCTTGCGAAGTTTATCCTCGTCGACAAAATATTTGCGGATAATCCATGTCTGAAGTATAGTAATCAAATTGGTCAGCATGTAATAATAGCTCAATCCTGCAGAGAAGTTATTACATATCACCAACATAAATATAGGCATGAAGTAAAGTTGCATTCCTTTCATTCCCGCCATCTGCCCCGAACTTGGCATCTGCTCGAGATTGATCTTCGAGTAGAAATACATGGAGATAGCCATAAGTAATGCAAAGAGGCTCACATGGTTACCATACATCGGGATATTGAATCCCAAATCGAGGATAGAGTCGTATCCGCTAAGGTCTGAAGCCCAAAGGAACGGATGTTGCCTCAATTCGAAGGAAACAGGGAAGAATCTGAAAATAGCGAAAAGGATAGGGATCTGAAGTAACATCGGAAGACACCCGCCCATCATATTCACACCGCTCTTCTGATATAGCGCCATCGTCTCCTGCTGCTTCTTAAGCGCATCCTCCTTTCTGGGATATTTTGCGTTAATCCTCTCAATTTCAGGCTTCAAGACTTTCATCTTAGCGGACGAAAGATATGACTTGAATGTAAGAGGAGAAAGAACCAGTTTGATAAGAAGCGTCATTATCAATATTATGATACCATAGTTAGAGATAAATCGCCTCAGGAAATCAAAAACATTGATAATCACAACCCTGTTAATCCAGCCGATTATATGCTTACCGAGAGGTATGATTCTCTCGAAATCCATATTGTAACTCTTCAGCTCCTTATAAAGGTTAGGACCCATATAAATATGGAACGGCATAGACACTTCATCTCCGCCAGGATAATCAACCCTCATATGGGCGTTGCAATCCATCAAAAGGCCGTCCTCATTCTCCGCATCAAAGAATTTGTATGCAAGACGTCCGTCAGAGAAGCTGTTGTCGGCTACCATAATCGCCGAGAAAAACTGCTGTTGGAACGCAAACCACTGAACCTTGACCGGCAGATTCTCGTCACTTTCACTCTTCCTGAATCCCAAATGTTCAACAGACTTATGATTCGGGAATTTGTAATCGATAGTAGAATAGTTCTTCTCGTTGTCGTACCCCTTTTCGAATCTTGAAATCTTAAGGTTCCAATCCAAGTCGAACTGGCTGGCCTGTCGTGGGATAACATTACTCATGCCGTGCGTTACAATGTTGAAATCCAACATATAAGTATCATCCGGCAATGTGTAGATATAATCCATATAAGCGCCTCCTGCAAATGCAAGACGGAAGACCAATGAAGTGTCACTTTGTGAAACCTTTGTGAATGTAAAGTTTGATGTGTTGATTCTCTGGTCAGTAAAGAAAGTCAATGACATTTCTGATAAACCATCCTTTACAAGATAAAGGGCCGTGCTGTCATGAGTATAATACCTTTTGATAAGAGCGTTCTTGATTTGTGCGCCCTTTGTTGAAAAGTCCAATCTAAGATTTTCATTTTCAAGAGTATATACTTCTTCAGGAAGTTTTGACGACATCTCTAAGGGAGAGTCAGTATATACCGGCGAGAAAGACGCTGAATCCTCCGCTACAATAGCGATCTGCTCATTTACAGGCTGTTGTTCTGCCGCAGGCGCAATAATTCCTCTTAAAGAATCTGCGACTCTTATCGAATCCGCAATACGAGGATTGGTCAACGCCTCAACTCTTGCCAAAGAATCTTTGACAAAAGCTTCCCTGACTTGCTTTTTATAGTTCCACGAATTGTACCAGCCAAAGCCAAGAAGGATAAGTCCGATAAGGACAAATCCCCAAATAGTATTTTTCTGCATCTCTAAAACTCCTTATCAATCATCTTTATCTTCTGTTCCAACTGCTTAAGCTCCTCTTTGCCGTTCGCAATCTTCTTTTTGAGGTCTTCAATCAGTTTTTCAGCGTTCTTT
>CAMGTS010000125.1 GCA_946062035.1 uncultured Bacteroidales bacterium | reverse complement strand
ATAGACTTTTGGAATAGGTTCTGGACACCTGAGAAGAGAGCTGCGGTTAAGAGAATGGTCGCGTCATCGGCTGAGAAAATGGGATTTGAGGCAGATATGTTCGAACCGTTCTATAACTCTTTGGACAAAGAATATAAACCTGTAGATATTTACGCTTCAGGGGTTATCCCCGATGCTATAATGTCTAATCTGATTGAATATACGGACAGTACATACTTGGTGTTCACTTCCGTTAAGGGCGCTAACAAGGCTCAGCTTAACGAGGCCGGCAAGAGTATCTTGGAAGGAAGACTGGGAGAACATACAATAGTCCTCAATCCGTTCTTCTATACGACTGATATGTTGGAAATTATGAATCACGACTTTAATACCGTCCTATGGATTTCGTCGTTGTTCGTATTTCTCATTCTATTGATTTCGATGCGCAAGCTGCTGTATGCGATTATCGCTTTCCTCCCGATGGGAATGAGCTGGTATATCGTTCTCGGAGTGATGGCCGCCGCAGGAATCGAGTTCAATCTGATTAATATAGTCATATCTACCTTTATTTTCGGAATGGGTGTGGATTACAGTATCTTCGTCATGGACGGACTTATCAAAGGGGGAGAAAAAGACCTGCTCAGATATCATAGGAGCGCTATATTCTTTTCGGCTGTCATGCTGATTCTTGCGATAGCGTCGTTGATGTTCGCTGTTCATCCGGCGATTTCGTCCATCGGATTGTCAACTATGACGGGAATGATCGCAACGATTGTGATTACATTTACTTTGCAGCCATACCTGTTCTATCTTGTATCTAAAAGGAACTCAAAAAAGCAATCCAAAGAGAAGTCAGAGTGAAGCGGTACGATGTCGTCATAATCGGTAGCGGGTTGGGAGGTCTGGAGTGTGCATACCTTTTGGCAAAGCATGGGATGAAGGTCTGCGTGCTTGAAAAAAACAATGCGATAGGGGGATGTTTACAGACTTTCAGGCGTGGAGGACAGGCATTTGATACGGGATTTCACTATGTTGGCGCCCTTGGCAAGGGGGAGATATTGGAAAGAATTTTTAGCGAACTTGGCTTGACAGAACTTCCGTGGCACAGATTGGATAGCGATGGGTTTGATGAGGTGATTTGGGAAGATCGTTCATACTTGCTCGCAAACGGGTACGGAAATTTCTCCGAGCGTCTTTCGTCCTATTTTCCCGATTCGCATAAGGCGATATCTGAATATTCCGACTTCCTGAAAGGGGTAGGCGAACACATTACCGATCCTGTTTTCAATAGTTCGGGGATAGAGAATACCAACACGCTGTTTTCCCGTAACAGCTATGAATATCTGAATAAGACATTTTCAGATAAGAGGCTTATAAACGTATTGAGCGGTAACTCACTGAAACTGGAACTTAACCGTCCGACTCTTCCCCTATACACTTTCGCCCAAATTAACAGTTCATTTGTCCAAAGTGCATGGCGTTTGTATGGCGGAGGCTCTATGATTGCCGAGCGACTTTCCGACGGGATACGTGGCTTTGGCGGTGAAGTGATTACAGGCGCTGAAGTCAAATCCATATCCGAAACAGAAGGGGTGGCGCAATATGTTGAAGTGGGGCTATCTGCCGCTTCGACCGATTCTTCAGGTATTGAAGGGAGATATTACGGAAAGTTCTTCATATCCGATGCAAGCCCGGAGTTGACATTGGGACTGTTAAAGGAGAGTCGCAGTATCCGTCCGGTTTTCCGTCGCAGGATATCGGGTCTTGAACAGACTTTCGGAATGTTTACGGTTAATATCTCACTGAAACCCGGCAAGGTTGAGTATTTGAACCGCAATATCTACTATTATGCTTCTGAACTGGGTTCTCCTTGGGATATTTCTGAGGATATCCGCTCCGGAAATAAGAATATCAAAGGGATTCTGATAAGTTTTCAGATTCCTGAAAGCGCATATGAAAATATGGCCGGGAGGCATTTCACGACCAACATAGACATTCTTGCCCCGATGGGTTTCGATGAGGTCGCAAGGTGGCAAAATACATCCGTAGGGCATAGGGGAGAAGAGTATATAGAGTTCAAACAGAAGAAGGCGGAAGAGTGTCTCACATTAGCGGAAAGGGCAATTCCGTCGCTTAGGGGTGCGATAAAGAGCATAAGCGTAAGTACTCCTTTGACGTATTTGAATTATACCGGAGCGATAAAAGGTTCCGCATACGGTATAAGAAAGGACTGTAACAATCTTGCCAAAACGCTTCTGTCTACAAAGACACCGCTCTCAAACCTGTTTTTGACAGGTCAGAATCTGAACCTGCACGGAGTTTTAGGGGTGTCTATTACATCCTTGCTGACCTGTTCCTCTATTTTGGACAAGAAAGAAGTGGTATCTTTTTTGGAGCGAAAAAATTAAAAAATTACCGACATGAAAAGAATGACTTTCAGAATAAGTGTTTTGGCGGCGGCCATCGTAGCTGCCATCCTGTTTGTATGTTCACCGACCGACTCTATGGCGCAAAACCTCAACAAAGAGGCTGCGATGAAAAAGATAGCGGATGCAAACGCCAAATATTCAGATGTTATCTCACCTTTTCAGCAAGTCAAAAAGATGAAAGGGCTGAAAAACGAGATAGTAGCGGACGGAACTCTATATTTCAACAGGGCCACCTCTCAGCTGAATATGCAGTATGTCAAGAAGAACCAGTTGCTTATCACGGGAGATAAGCTGATTCTGATCAACGGGGCAAGCAGGCAGAGCTTCAATACAAAGAGCGACGCCGCCATGAAGACCCTGAAATGGACTTTGGTATATTGTATCGGTGGTGAAGTGAGCAAAGCCGCCCAAATAAACAATGCGACTGTAAATTATTCAGAGTCAAAAGACTACTACATATTCAACCTTCTTATAGGAAAAGAGGTCAAAGGCGGTTGGGCGGAACTTGAACTTTCGTACAGCAAAAAGGATATGTCCCTCTGCCTTATGAAAATGGTAGAGAAGAACGGAAATTACGTTTTATATAAGACTCCCGTAAAAGAGTTCAATGCGGGATTGCCTGATGGCATCTTCAATAACTAACGAGAGCGTTTCATTTGTATCTTCGCACTCCGGTACTTCTGTGCGATGATGTGCTTTAGGTGAAGATGTAAATAACCGGAAATTGATAGGAATGTCGTTGATTCTTAGACATATAGCAAAAGTCCTGAAAAGGAGCGTGGCGTCAAAGATTGCCGCTGTGATGCTTATGTCGCTGTTGTTCCCTTCTTTTGTCGCCGCTCAGACGACAAAGGTAAAAGGGCGTGTGACTGATGCTTCAACGGGCGAAGGAATCCCTTTCGCAAGTGTCTTTTTTGTCGGAACGAGTATAGGAGTCTCTACCGATATGGATGGCTACTATACCCTGGAGACAAGAGATCCGAAGGCTACTCTTCTTAGGGCCGCTATGCTTACTTACGAACAGAAGGATATCCCGGTCAAAATAGGGACTTTTCAGGAGGTGAACTTCTCTTTGAAACCTGAGGATAATCAACTTCAGCAGATTGTAGTAAAACCTGACAACCGCTATATAAGGTACATTCTCAAGCAGATAGAAAAAGGTAAGGAACGGCATAATCCGGAAAACAGGGATCAGTACGATTGCGAAATCTATAACAAGATGGAGCTTGACCTTACAAATGCGGATGAGAGGATAAAAAGCAAGTTGTTGCGCAAGAACTTCGGTTTTGTATTCAACTATATGGACACATCGGTGGTTTCAGGACAGCCTTATCTCCCGATTATGATATCGGAGACAAGTTCTCACTTCTATCGCCGCAGTAATCCATCGGCAACTAAGGAGATAATCAACGCATCGAAGATTTCCGGTATAAATGACGAGGCGACTTTCGCTCAGTTTACTGGAAATATGCATGTCCGCACGAACTTTTATGATGACTTCATCAACCTGTTCGAGGTCATGATTCCGTCGCCTGTGGCCGGTCCTAATGTGTTCTATGACTACTATCTGATAGACTCTTTGAATATTGACGGTCGCAAGACGTATAAGCTTCGGTTTCATCCTGCAAAGATGATTTCCGCTCCGGCTTTCGACGGTGAGATGAATGTCGACGCTGAGGATTTTGCGGTGAGGGAGATTCATGCGAAACTCAAAAAGGGCTCTAATGTAAACTGGATCAGAGACCTTGTTCTTGATGCAGAGTATCAGAGACTTGACAATAATATCTGGTTCTACAAGCAGGATAAGCTGTATGCGGACTTCTCTATCACGATGAGGGACTCTTCGAAAATGATGTCTTTCTTAGGTCACAGGCAGGTAGATTATATGAATCCCCGATTTGACCGCCCTATGCCTGACAGTGTTTCTAAGATGTTGGTGAATGTGGCTATGAGGCCGGATGTACTTGTCAACGACGAAAGCTACTGGGAAAAGGTGAGGCCATACGAATTGACTGAAAAAGAGAGCAATATCTACAAGATGGTCGATTCTATAAAGAGCGTGCCTCTCTATAAGAATATCTATACGATAGTAAACACGATTATAAACGGCTATTATGAGGGAGGCCCTTATGGATGAGGAACAAATCGAAGCCAGCGCCAAACAAAAAAAGCGCTTAAGAACCCTATTCACTG
>CAMGTS010000124.1 GCA_946062035.1 uncultured Bacteroidales bacterium | reverse complement strand
AACTAAGTCTTCTTCAGAGAGAAGAACGTCGGCATCAAGAGACGAAAGAGGTGAGCATAAGGCTTATGGCGAGCGCAAATTCGGAGGCAGAGGCGAGCATGGCGGAAGAAGTTTCGGTGCGAGAGGAGCTGACAGGGAAATTGGTTCAAGCCGTGAAAGAAAAGGCTACGGCGAGAGAAGTTTTGATAGGGGAAGCTATGGAGAAGGTGGCGTAAAAAGAGGCTTCGGTTCAAGAAGTTTCGGAGAAAAGAGAGCTTACGGCGATAGAAATTCAGATGCGAGAGGAGAGAGAAGAGGTTTTGACGCAAGAGGCGGGAGGAGGAGCTTCGCCGGCAGAGGCGAGAGAAGCGGCTTTGGCGGCAGGACACGCTCATTCGACAAGGGTTTTGAAAACAGGGAGAATTTCGCTGAAAGACCTTTCAAGAGAAGAAGAAGCGAGATTGATGAAATCCGTAACGAGATCGCTGAGATGAGCGACCTTCCGGTAGAAAGAAAATCTACTTACAGGCCTAAGGCTCAGGAATATATACCAAAACCAAGAGTGCCTAAGGCAGAGGGCGAAGAGGGAATCCGTCTCAACAAATTTATCGCGAATTCAGGAATATGCTCTCGCAGAGAGGCGGACGAATTTATTACTGCAGGGGTCATAAGCGTTAATGGTCAGGTAGTTACCGAGCTTGGAACTAAGGTGTTCAGGAGCGATGTGGTAAAATTCAACGATGAAACCGTTAAAGGGGAGGAGAAGGTCTATCTTATTATGAACAAGCCGAAAGGTTTTGTCACGACCACATCCGATCCTCATGCGGAAAAAACCGTCATAGATATAGTGGCAGGGAAGTGCCCTCAGAGGGTATATCCGGTAGGCAGATTGGATAAGGATACCACAGGAGTACTGCTCCTTACCAATGACGGTGATCTAACAGAGAGACTTACCCATCCTTCTTTCGAGAAGAAGAAAATCTATCAGGTATTTTTGGACAAGAACCTTAAACGTACTGATTTCGAGCAGATTCTGAAAGGTGTGAAATTGGAGGACGGTATGGCTAAGGCTGATGCGCTTTCGTATATCGATGAAGATGAGAGTCAGGTCGGAATCGAAATCCACAACGGTAAGAACAGAATCGTCAGGAGAATATTCGACTCATTGGGGTACAGAGTAAAAAGATTGGACAGGGTGTACTTTGCGGGGCTTACCAAGAAGGGGCTTCGCAGAGGGCAGTGGAGATTCCTTACGGACAAAGAGGTGGCAATGCTAATGATGGGCTCTTATGAGTAATTTCAGATCGGGCTTTGTCAATATCATAGGAAATCCCAATGTCGGGAAGTCTACCCTTATGAACGCCCTTGTGGGTGAGAAACTTTCCATTGTAACCAATAAGGCGCAGACTACCCGTCATAGAATCATGGGAATCGTCAACGGAGAGGATTATCAGATAGTCTTCTCCGACACTCCCGGTATTCTGAAACCTTCCTACGAATTGCAGGAGGCTATGATGAACTTCGTGGATTCCGCAATAGGGGACGCTGATATAATCCTTTATGTGACTGATGTCTACGAGAAATCGGAAAAGAATGCCGAGTATGTGAGGAAACTTAATCTTCTTTCATGCCCGGTGATTGTAGTCGTAAATAAGATTGACAAGTCTTCTGAGGCTGAGGTGGCCGCGCTTGTAGAAAAGTGGCATGGCTTGGTGCCTAAGGCTGAGATACTTCCGGCTTCGGCGCTCGGCAAGTTCAATACAGATCTTCTGCTCGGCAAGATAAAGTCTCTTCTTCCGTTGCAACCAGCATGGTACGATCAGAATACTTTTACGGATAAGAATCTCAGGTTCTTCGCTTCAGAAATTCTCAGAGAGAAGATTCTCGAAAACTACGATAAGGAGATTCCTTATTGCTCTGAGGTTGTGATAGAAAGTTTCATTGAGGGTGAGGAGATGTATTCCATTGAGGCTGTGATTAATGTGGTCCGTGAATCTCAGAAAGGGATTATTATCGGCAAAAAGGGCTTGGCTCTGAAGCGTGTCGGCACTCAGGCCCGCAAGGATATGGAGGAGTTCTTCCAGAAGAAGGTATTTCTGAAGATCTTCGTCAAAGTCGACCCGGCCTGGAGGGAGAATAAAAAGGAGCTGAAGAGGTTCGGGTATATTCAGTAGAGGGAGCTTGAATGCCCACCATCACTTTTGTCGGTATCATTCAGTATCTTGCCGTTGAGTTCTATGACGTAAATGGAAAAATTTTGCCGTTTTTCCAGGATTTTTCATTATCGGTTTACATATGTGTCTATAGTTTAGTGAGAAGTGTGAACGGCAAGGACGTTGACGATAGGTGCGTTGTTGCGATTTGCTCTCAAATTAGTTCACAACTGTAGGTAATTTTATCTAGGGAGCCCCGGATGCCAATGTGTATTTCAAGGTATCCGTAATGATGAAAGACTCCTTGCAAGTATATATTTAGTATAATATATACATTGTATGTATTAGGTATATTTTATATCTTTGCAAAGAAGATTCTAACAGATTATGGACACTACACTAAACATCAAACGTAAGAACATAGATCTCCCGGTTGATACCTTGCAGAAGCTCTCCATTATGGCCGTAGCGCAGGGCAAGAGCTTGAAGAACTTTATTGAGACTATCCTTATTTCAAAAGCTGATTCATTGAATATAGAAATAAGCGAGAATCCTTCCCCGTCCGGCGATCCGTGGTTTAATGAACCTGAAAACATTGCGTCTGTTAGGCGTGGTATAACAGAAATGAAGGCAGGAAAGGGCCGTTCTTATTCAATGGATGAAATAAGAACGTTGTTGGGCGTATGACCTACGAACTGATTTTTATGCCTGAGGCCGAAAGGCATCTTGAGGAGTGGAAGATGTCAGGACAAAAGAAAACGCTGAAGAAAATTTTCGATTTGCTTGACGAACTCCGTCAGCACCCCAAGAGCGGTACAGGGCAGGTTGAACAATTGAAAGGTGATTTGTCGGGCTTTTGGAGTAGAAAAATAACGAAAGGTGACCGACTCATTTACAGCATTGAAGATGAAAAGGTATTTGTTGCCGTAGTTTCGCTTAAAAGTCATTATGGTGATAAATAAGTTGCTCCTATTAACTCACAACCATAGAACTGATTCGCCAAACAGAGTTTGTCTGGATTAAAACTGCGTCTCGGCATAGCTCAGCAAGCTGAACTCTGCCCAAGGATTTATTGTGTTTTTGGAGTTCTGCTCTCGACTTTCACTATATTTGTTTTGTTAATCAGAAGATTTGTAAACAAAAAACCGAACGAACCATGGAAAATTTTAAGCTGACAATCATTCTTGCGGCTATGCTCTCATTGCCGGCTTGCGTCTGTGCCCAGACATTGGTAAGAAGTGTGAACGGCAAGGTTGTTGACGAATGGCAGATGACAAATGGTCTGACTGTTATAAAAGAGAACGGAAAATACGGTTTTGCGGATAAGACAGGCCGAACTGTGATCGCTCCCGTGTATGACAAGGTCGGGCCTAAATTTCTCGATGGTAAGATTCCTGTGGTGAAAAACGGTAAAGCTGGTCTCATTGACGAGACTGGCAAAGTCATAATCCCATTCGAATATGATGATATCGGAAATAAGAAAACCTTTGATGGTTTGTTCTTGATAAGAAAAGGAGGCAAATGGGGATTCGCCGATGGAACAGGGCGCATTGTTATCGCTCCGCAATATGATAAGTACGGCCGTGACTTTTCAAATGGTCTGATGATGGTTATGAAAAACGGGAAGTGCGGTTTCATCGACAGAAACGGCAGAGTGGTAATCGCCTTGCAATACGATAATTCAAGTTTGTTTCACGAAGGCTTGGCGGCGGTAAAGAAGAATGGCAAATGTGGATTTATCGATCCCACAGGTAAAATCGTCATTCCGCTCATATATGACAATGTTCATAATTTTAATGGTGGAAAAGCCCGTGTACAGTCAGGCTCGGAGAGTTATTATATTGATAAAAAAGGCAACAGATTGCCTTAGCTCGTCCGTTTGAAAATGATATACATTGATTGATATATTCGGAAAACACTATGAAAAATTTTAAGTTGATATCATTTTGTTTGGCTTTTTTAATTGTGCCGTTTGTCGTATGTGCCCAGAATGACAAGACCGGCAGGGTAATAGACGAATTAACCGTTATCAAAAAGAACGGAAAATACGGTTTTGCCGACAGAACCGGCCGCATTGTGATCGCACCTGAATATGATGCTGTTCCTGACAAGTCTCTGGATGCTATGCTGATGCTGATGAAGAATGACAAAGTCGGTGTGATTGATAAAAAGGGTAAGGTGATAATACCATTCATATACTACGATATGGGAGAGAGGCTCTATGCAGGCGGTAACCTGTTTGCTATAATGTCGGAGGGCAACAAATGGGGGTTTGCGGATAGGACAGGACGTGTTCTTTTCGCTCCGCAATTCGAGGATTTCGACGATTTCGGCAATGACCTCATCCGCATCAAGAAAAATGGAAAGTATGGTCTTGTAGATAAGACCGGTAAGATTGTGGCTCCGGCAATATATGATGAGATGGGCACTTTTCCAGACGGTGTGACGCCTGTAAAGAAAAACGGCAGATGT
>CAMGTS010000123.1 GCA_946062035.1 uncultured Bacteroidales bacterium | reverse complement strand
AGTCGTCGTAGTCGGGCGCACGCATCTCGTGAGCTTTCCCGCCACCGAGCTTGCCACCGATTCCGATGATAAAAACAGCTCCGTACTTTTTACAGATTTCATCCTCCCTCTGTTTAGGAGTAAGGGTCGGGTACATCTCTCTCAGATCTTCGGAATGAATGAAGAACACTTTTTCCGCAAGAGCAGGTTTTAATTGTCTGAATCGCTCACATACAAGGAATTCAGTGCGTAGCATGGCATAGTAGATGTTCTTGACGATATGTTTCAGAAAGGCGATATTGCGGTCTTGCGCTTCAATTACCCTCTCCCAATCCCATTGGTCCACATAAAGCGAATGAAGGTTATCCAAATCCTCATCGGCTCGGATAGCGTTCATGTCGGTATAGATGCCGTACCCCGGCTGCACATCCTGCTCCGCAAGGGTAAGACGTTTCCATTTGGCAAGAGAATGTACGACTTCAGCCCTCACATCACTCATCGCCTTTATCGGAAATGTCACCGGACGTTCCACTCCGTTAAGGTCATCGTTGATGCCAAGTCCTCTCTGCACGAAGAGCGGGCCTGTCACTCTTCTGAGCCTTAGCCCTGTAGCAAGATTTTCCTGAAAAAATGTCTTTATTACTTTGATTCCCGATTCCGTTTCGCACTTGTCAAGCAGAGGCTTGTAACCTCTTGGTATAATCAATCCGCTCATCTCTTTCTGTATTAAATGGTCGCTAAAATGTAAGCCTTGTTCGCCCGTTGTCTGGAATAGTACAAGGGAAAAAAGTCTTTTACATTGCAAAGTTAGATTGCGGCTGCAGCGGCAGAAATTTTAATCCCCGCTTTGAAATAAACCTTAAAAAAATGTTAACAGAGTGAAAGCAAAAGTTAAATTTGCCCTGTCGCCGTCCGCTGTTTGTTGGCGGCTATATTGCTATAAGTTTTATGGAAAACAAAGTCTTTTTTGTCAGCGGAATAGATACTGACGCAGGAAAGAGCTATGCTACAGCATACTTGGCGTGTGAATGGAATAAAAAAGGAATAAGGACGATTACCCAGAAATTTATCCAGACAGGAAACGTGGGGCATAGCGAAGATATAGACCTTCATCGCAAAATAATGGTTAGAGAGGGGGTTATTTCAAAATCCAAACTGCCGGCAGACAAAACTTTCATAACCGCAAATGTCAAGATTCTGAATGGTGATGAAGCGGCGGAGGCCGAAAGATTAGGCGTTATGAGCTGGCCTCTGACTTCTCCTGAAATCTACAGCTATCCCGCCTCACCGCTTCTTTCTTCAAGATTGGATAACCGCCCTGTGAATTTCGGAAAGATCGAAGCAGCAACCTCCATTCTTGCGGAGCGTTATGACAGAGTGCTCTTGGAAGGTGCTGGCGGACTGATGGTTCCTATAGCGGAGAAAAGTGACAGCCGCATCGCTGAGATGGTCAAAGAAATGGAAAAGGCAGGATATCCGTCTGCAAAAAACGCCAATAACGCCATTCTTACAATTGATTATGTGGCATATAAAAAATATCCGATGGTGTTTGTAAGCAGTGGAAAATTGGGAAGCGTCAACCATACACTGTTGAGCTTGGAGGCCATAGAAACCCGCGGGATAAAGATTGCTTATTTCTGCTACAATCTTTATCCTGAATTGGAAGATAAGACAATACTCTCTGACACAATGGATTACCTGAAAAGAGAGGTGGCTGTGCGTTTCCCGGAAGCTGAGTTTGTCGAAATTCCTGTCGCTGAATAGCGGTGTTCTATCGCCCGGCTTTCAATCCGCGGATTACTGCGCTTGAGAACCCGGCGTGCTCCATCTCGTTCAGTCCTCGGATAGTGATTCCGCCCGGAGATGTGACCTTATCAATTTCGACTTCCGGGTGATTCCCTTCTGCAAGAAGCAGATTTACGGCCCCTTGCACAGTCTGCATCACAATCTGTTTTGCGTCTGTCGCTTCAAAGCCAAGCTCAACGCCACCCTCTGACGCAGCTCTGATATAACGCATGGCGTAAGCGATTCCACAAGACGCAAGTGCGGTTGCGGCGGAAAGCTGTCGCTCCTCGACTATGTCAGTTTTGCCTAATGTATTGAAGAATTCAATGACTTCTTTTGTGGAGTTATCATATTCAGAGATGGTTACGGGTACGACGAATGTCATGGAACGGGCGACCGCTATTGCGATATTAGGTATGGAAATGAAAAGTTGCGGCAATTCATTCTCTTCTGACTCCTTGCGGAACCATTCGATTATGTTGTCGGACTTTACTCCCGCAACGATTGAAACAACCTTCTGTCTTGAGTAGTCGATGAACGGCTTAATCTCTTTTGCCACATGTTCCAATACCCACGGCTGAACCGCAAGAATTACGATATCTCCCTCTTTAGCTGCTGTTTTGTTGTCGGTGGTGACGTTTATTCCGGCGGATTTGAAAAACTCCAGTTTATCTGTATGTGGATTCGAAATCGTAATGTCTTGCGGAAAAATGCTTTCTGAGCCTGCATGGTAATTCTCTCTTGCCTTATAGAGAAGTCCTCTTGCTACCGCTCCTCCCATGGCCCCTGCGCCTATGATACTGATCTTCATATTGTTGTGAATATAAGTTCGTTATGCCGCTTGATGGTCATACATTTTCTCACATGTAATATGCTTTCAAACGACTCTGTACGACAAAAATAGAATGAACTTCATTCTATCGTATTTTGAAGGGGAATATTTGGGACAAATAAGAGCCGTGATGTAAGAATTTTGTCGCAAAGGGTTATGTGCGACAAGCGGTGGATGCGATAATCCCGGTGATTATATTTTCTTGAGAATAAGATATATAGGATGATAGGTGAGCCGGACGGATTTCTTGTCGTCAGAGGAGTAAAGTCTTGTGTAGTCATCGGAAAATTTTTCAAGGCGTTGTTTGGTCCATCTGAACTCTTCGTATCCGTCTTCTTCTTTCACTTTTGTTCCATCCAAAGAACGCACTCCGTTTACTCCAGTGGATTTCAAGTGTTTAAGTACAGCTATCGGAGAAGAGAAGAGCTGCGTCCTTTGTTCTTCTTCCGCTTCGACTATTTCAAAGTATGGTTGCAGAAATCTTTTATATTCATCAAGGCTGAAGTATTCCAATCCTACTCCCGTGAGTGATCTGATCTCCTTGAACGTCTCAGGCCCAAAGGTACTTAGAGCCATCAGGCCATTGTCTGCCAGGTGCTTGTTGCAGCTTCTTAAAAAAACAATCTGATTTTCAAACCATTGTATGACAGAGGTCGTCGCAATCAGGTCAAAACTCTTTGATTCCAAATTTTGAAACGTTTTATTCTGCATCGTCCGACCATTCGTGCCAAAAATCATTTCAGCGTCTCCTCCGATGAAACATGTGCGTTCCCACTCCTTGAAGAGATTACCCATGGGTATACATAAATCATTTAACCACAAAGAATTATGCGTGTTTTTCAGAACAAGGTTCTCATATATCAATTTCGAGAGAAAACCGGTTCCGCAGCCGACTTCAGCGATAGACAATGTTTCTTTTGCGTCGACATTCCGACAGATCATATCGAATAGTTTTTGAGCGATTTGCCTCTGGATAACCGCTTCATGTTCGTAACTTCTTATCGCCGAACAAAACCTATCCGCTATAATCTTTTTGTCAACTCCGTGTGCCATTGTCTGTAATGATGATAGAAGACTTTCTGATTTATTATCTGAACAGTTCCAATCCGAAATGAGGAGAGTCAATGTTCTTGATGATCAATGATTTTCCGCTCTCCTTCCGCCATCTCTTCCAAGCGGTTTCCTGATTCTTCGACGGGAAAATCATATCTGCGTTTCCGATAACCGCTTTTGTCCATTTAAGAGAGGTTTCGGAAGCCGTCCTTTCCGTGCGGTCTATGGCTGTGCTGGCCTCAAAAATGAACTTTAATTCTTTGATGTCAGAGTCCAAATCCCTTTCTGGAGGAAGACTCATAAAGGTTTCATACCCTTGCCGTCCCCCACACATTCTCCAACGGAATTTATACAAGTTGCGTTCGTTCAGCCCCTCTAAAGTTCCTTTGAAAATGCCTACCGGGATGCCGTATTCGTTGTCAGCAGGGTAGAGCGTTCCGTTGATGGCAACGCACTCTTTCAACGTCCCTGTGCTGTCTAATTTCCGTGTTTCTATTGTGTTGTTGGCGGCCCAAACCCCTAAGGACCAGGCGATAAGTGAGATGCTGCGGTACTTTCCGTATATATCGGAAATCAGAGGCATAGAGAGAAGGGTGGTGTCTGTTCCATTGCAATCTGCGCCAAAGGCGTAATCGTAACAAACCAACATATCGGGAAAGTTGGAGTTTCCGCCTTTTTCACCGAAATAATTACTGAAACAATTATTCTCAAGGAGCAATTTTACTGTATTGTAGTCGGATGCCCAACCGCAGAAAAATATCAGCAGATCTTGAGAGCTGAAGGATGTAAGCTCCTGTCCAATAATCCACTCAGAGTCTTTATGATGTATAAGTGTATGCCTCATCTCTGTCTGTAAATTTCCTCTATTGCGTTTATCAATGAATCTATCTCGGCGGTCGTCATGTCTGCCGTTAGCGAAAATCTCAATCTGGCGGTTCCGACAGGAACTGTAGGG